>JBBUCR010000079.1:0-1723 GCA_038057695.1 Patescibacteria group bacterium
CCCGTTGTCATTCGCGTCTACCGGAACAACGAGGGTTTCTTCAACGCGGAACGCGATTTCTGAATCGCCACACAGCGTTTCTCCGAACTTCTTCCACACGAGGCCGAATGCCGCGTACGGAACGGTGTCTTTCCTTAATCCCGCTCCGCAGGTCTGATGATGGTCAAACCGGTTTTGTGCCTCATCATATACGTCTCCCACGTCAACGACGATATCGGCCTTTGCAATACGGTCTTTTTCGCGCGTCCGGACAATAGCGGCGTCCGCATCCAAAAGGAGCAGCGTGGCCACCGCGAAAACGTCGTCGGCATGGAATCCCCCGTCATGGGTTAGAATGGTTTTCGGCATACCCGCCACTATACCATACCGATGCGACATGCTCCATCGTGTAAAAAGACACAAAACACAGACCGCCCAGTATCCAAACAAAGCACAAACTACTCAAAACAAAAACCCATACATAATCCGTTCGGCTTTTTGTGTACTGCGCTTTGTAAAGTTTGTTTGGTCTTTGAGTATTGTGCTTTGTGCCTTTATCGCTTTTGTTCGGAGAACAAAAGCGGATAAATATCCAAAAGCGCGAAAAGAAGCGAAAGAACCACCGGCCCCGCGAGAAATCCGACGGGACCGAAAAACGCGAGGCCGCCGAGAACGGAAAGCAGAATAAGGAGCGGGTGCATTTGCATACCCTTTTCAAAAAGAACGGGGCCCAAGATGTTATCAATAGCGCCGACAAAGATCGCAAACACAACAAATCCGATTGTTATACCGAGACTGCCGGTCGCGAACAAGTAGATAAGTATCGGAATAAAGACGAGGGCGACTCCGAACGCGGGGATAAGCGCGGCAATGGACGTAAGCGCACCCCAGAGTACCGCGTGCGGAACGCCAAAAAGCCAAAAACCGACCGAAGCAAGAATGCCTTGGATAAGCACAATGAGAAGTTTCCCTTTTACCACAGAGGTTATGGCAGTCTCAAGACGCTTCAAAATCCGCTCGTCATATTCATTGGCAAGCGGGGAGAGATAAATGACATACGCGCGAAACTTTCCGCCATCACGGAACAGGAAAAAGAGCGCGAGAAGCATTATGAACGTTTGAAAGACGATAGTCACCACGCGCGAAAAAACATTGCCGAAATTATCGACAAGGAAAGCGATCGCGGCGTGCGCGTAGGTGGAAAGCTTAATCTCAAATTCAGGAATAATTTTCTGTACATATGTCTCGATTGGCGCGAAAGCCGTGTCAAAACGTTCAAACATCGGGACACCCGAGCCGGCGGCCGAGTAGAGCTTCTCCGCGTCATCAAAGACAAGAAACGCGAACAATCCCGCGGGAATGAGAATCACCGAGAATACAAAAAGGAGGGTGGCGAGCGAAGAGAGAGTACTCCTTTTTATTTTTGCATGAATCGCCTCGTATGAAGAACGGAACACAATAGCAAAAACAAGTGCCACGAACAAAGCGCCGAGATACGGCTTAAACAGCAGGAACGACAGCGCCGCGGCGATGAAAACCAGAAGAAGGAAAAAACCGAGTTCAACTTTGCGTGATGAATGCATGGTCCGTTAATGGGTATGCGTCTTGTCTTTTATTTCCGCGATTTCCTTTTCCAACCGCGTAAGTTTCCCGTGCATATCAAGGAGAAGCGCGCCTTCCGCGCGTACTTCACTCTCCGTTTTTTCTTCCATCTTTTTTTCGTGCGTGAGTCCCGAGAGAATAA
>JBBUCR010000080.1:0-1028 GCA_038057695.1 Patescibacteria group bacterium
CCTTTACCCTTCGGGACGACAGGGTAGGCGAAGCCTCGGACGTATAGACCTTCTTTCAGAAGTTCGTCCGCGAGCGCCATGGTCTTCGGCTCGTCCATCGTCATAATCGGGGTAATGGGGTGACAACCCCCGTCCTCCAAGGCTTGGACACCCCCTTTAGTAAGGGGGATTCCTCCGCCAAGAATATAACCCAATTTTTCAAGTTTTGTTCTGAAATACACGGTGTTTTCCGTCAGTTTCTTTTTCAGGGGCAAAAATTCTTTTTCAAAATGTTCTATGACATAGAGTGCCGCTCCCGTAATGGCGGGCATTAGTGAATTGGAGAAGAGGTATGTGCGGCTTTTCTGGCGCAGGAGGTCAATCACTTCTTTCTTCCCCGTGGTGAAGCCTCCACCCGCGCCACCGAGAGCTTTTCCGAACGTTGAGGTAATACTATCCACTTTGCCCAAGACTCCTTTTTCCTCAATGCTTCCGCGTCCAGTCTTGCCGAGGACTCCGGTACCGTGCGAATCATCCACTACGAAGATTGCGTCGTACTTGTCGCAAAGCGTTTTGATCTCATCAAGCTTCGCAATCTCACCGTCCATTGAAAACACGCCATCGGTAACCACCAGTCTGCGGCGGGCGTTCTTCGCTCCGGCGAGTTGTTTTTCCAATACCGCCATATCGCTATGCGTGTAGCGGAAACGCTCGGCTTTACAGAGACGCACGCCGTCAATAATGGAAGCATGGTTCAATTCGTCGGAGAAAATCGCGTCGCCTTCACCGAGCAGGACTTCAAAGAGTCCCGTGTTCGCGTCAAAACAAGATGTATATAACATCGTATCTTCGGTGCCGAAAAATTTGGAAAGTGCCGATTCAAGTTTCTTGTGGAGGTCTGTCGTGCCGACGATGAACCGAACACTGTTGAGGCCGAGCGAGTATTCCTTTAACGCCTTTTGCGCCGCCTTGATGACCTTCTTCTGCTGTGCCGTGCCGAGGTAATTGTTGGCGCAGAGGTTAATCAGTTTCTTCCCGTCCACTTTTAT
>JBBUCR010000081.1:0-1712 GCA_038057695.1 Patescibacteria group bacterium
ATTGGTCTGCATGTAGATGTCGCCGCCGTCGAAGTCGAGGCCGCCCGAATCCGCCGCATAAACATTGCCATTCGGCGCCGCGGCCATAGCAACCCAATGTCTACTCGTCTGACCCAAGGCAACAAAGTCACCCGTCCCATTGGTCTGCAGGTAGATGTCGCCGTCATCATAAACCGACGCATAAACATCCCCATTCGGCGCCGCGGCCATGCCGTGCCACCATCTACTCGTCTGACCCAAGGCAACAAAATCGTCCGTGCCTGTGTCAAAAATAGGATAGCGCTCTCCGAAAGAACCACCTGCTTTCCCTACATAATATGGTTTTTCAGCATAACTGCCTCCAAAATAAACGCTACCGCTTCCAATTTTGGGTTTTTCCTTGTCAATAAATGCCACTGTTGGGTCATTCCCGCTGTATACGCTTGTGTTTACCGCTGAATCAATAAAACTGTTATCAAAGTGCAGCATCATAAACGGATTCGGAAAGGTCTGCGCCGTTGCCGTCGGCGGAAGCGCGGCAAAAACCGCAAAAAGAAAAATTGCCAATACAACCCTCCCCGCCGAAAACTGCGGTACTCCCTTTAATAAGTGAGATACAACCCCCGCCCTCGCGGACTCGGGCACCCCCCGCCTGCGCCAAAGCTTTGGCGGGCAGGCCTTTGTTAAGGGGGAGACAAAAGATGTTTTATTAGTATTCGTTCGTTGCATTGGTATCATGAGTATACTTGTCCCGTAGTGAGATCTGCTCTACATACTGGGATTGGTATGTTTACCTTTTTTACCGCGGATTGACGTCAAAAGCGCCTCCGGGGAGAGCATCAAACGGAAGCTCCGGCGGGACGCTCCTCGCCGCCGCTCGCTCTATCTCCCGCGCCCGTTTTGCGCCGGCGCTCCCTTCTTTCTTCAATTCCGCCGTTGCCACTCCAACCTGCGCCGCCCACGCCGACTGGAGCCCCCGCATCCTCTCCTCCGTCGCGGCAATGTTTGCGCGTTCTGCCTCAGGAATCTGAACCCGCGGATGCGCCACCGCCGGGGGCGGCTCCACAAGACGCATGCGGGAAGAAATATAGGCAAGCGCAAGGAGCAGGACAGCAACGCAAAACGCGATGCCCGCCTTTATGATTACCTCTTTCCATCGCAAAACTCCCTCCATACGCACAAGAAGTATACCACGCGCCGGGCGTGGACGGCTGGGGACAGCGAGGGCGTTACCTGCGTAACGCGGAGAAAACGGCGTCCCGTTCTTCTTCCGAGAAATCGTAGAGGTGCGCTTCGGTGAGCATCAGTTTTCCGATAGCCGCTTTTTCTTCCGTGGAAAACGCCGTCTGCGAGCGCGCCTCCGCCAGCAGTTCTTTCTTCACATACAGCGCGCTCTTCCGCTGTCCTTCGGATATCTCCTTGGTGCCAAGCCGTTCCTCGGCGCTGAACACCGGCGCATAAGCGAGGAAACCACGTGGACTTCCGGACCGCCCGCCTTCAGGTCGGAACAGAAAGTATGCCGCCACGATGAAGAGGAGCAGGGTTCCGAAAAGAATGAAAGCATTTTTTTGCATCTGTTCTATAAGCATAATGGCGACAATGGCAATATAATAAGTATAGTATAGTATAGTATACCCAGAAGGAACTGCGCAAGTGTTATGGGCGTAACTCTCCACACCCCTCCTCTCACGGCTTTGTGAAGCCGTCATTGCGAGGAATGAAGCGAAGCGAAA
>JBBUCR010000082.1:0-3643 GCA_038057695.1 Patescibacteria group bacterium
GAAAGAAGCGATTGATGAGGTTGATGAGTCCGAAGATGATGAGGAGCGTCGCTCCAAGCTTTCCCATGAAATGCGGAGTATTGAAGAGATGCAGGACTTGGAGGATTCCGAGTCCAATGAGGAAGTACGCGGAAAAGATGCCGGCGATATACACCCCGCCAATCTGGAGTATTTTCTCCCGAGTCATCTGAATCCCGAAAAGAAACGCAATGGTGATAAGGAGGATGGAGAACGAGCAGGGATGCACGCTATCAAGAAGCGACGAGAAGAAGACGAGCGGAAGAAGCCACGTCCCTTTCTCGCTAATGTTCCAGAGGAAAGACGAGAACCCCGGACTATATTTAAGGACGATGACCCCAAGAATCGCAACCAAAATCACTCCGACACTGATGAGTAGTTTTTTGTTTGAGTGCATACGGTTAGGGCTTCACTAATGCTTTTATTTCCAGTTGCAGTTTCCCGCCAGTGGAATCTCCAAGCTCGGCAAACCGGTCAATCTGCCCTACTCCCGCGGGGCCGTGTGCGTTTGGGTCATAGACCATTCGGATACTGCGGCTCTCGCCGGCTTTCATCAGTTCATCGGCGGGGGGGACGCGGCCCATTCCCGGCATACCGAATGGGCCCTTGGCCGTACCGTCCGCGCGCACGATAAACGCCTGCGTGCACATACAGGAGGTAACGAGTGTTTCGAGCGTTATATCGCCGTCGGTAGGATTGGTTATGATGAATTCTTTCGCGACGTCGCCATCCTTCATACTGATTGTGCCGAAGTCGTAAACTGTTTCCGAGGCGGTCAACACACTTCCCGTCCGTGCGAGGTGCGACCCTCCGGTTTCAAACACGGAAGCCGTCGCATCGCCATTGCCCTTGTCCAAATACCCGAGTCCAAAGAGAAGCACGAAGATAAACACAATAACGAGAGCGAGAATTGTCTTTTGGTTCATAGAAGCCATGTAAGGGAATAAAAACAAACGAAAAAACTCGCAAAAATGTGCAAGTTTTCCGGAACACCTACAAGCACGGGAAACAGCCGTGTCTTTAAGTGTTCCTACGAAGAAGATGGGCTAAGTTCAAGAAGAGAAAGCCACTCTGCTATATTCCGTTTCTGCGAATCGGCGGGAGGAGAGGGGAACATCCGTTTCGCGAGCACCGGCCTCATCTCTAATGGCGGTTGTTTGGAAAGGACAAAAGAAACAAGAGCGAAAAAAAGAAGGGAAGCGAGAAGTAGCGCCATGCTCGGGTGCAACGTTACATTCAAAAATGATTGATACGCGGAAATATGATGCACCGCCGATGCGAACACCTCCTGCGGGCACACCGAAACACCCATAGGCGAAAAGGGACACTCTGCTTGCATGCCGCCACCCTCCACGCGCATCATCGGAAGGCTGAAAAAGATGACTGCCAAAAATGACGCCAGAACAAACAAAGCGATAATTTTTTTGTGCAAGGAAAACATATATTGCCGCACTATTTCGCATTATTAACTATCGTTTGGAGTATCTGGTCAATCTCTTTCGGCCTCTCGCCTAAATCCGCATTCGGGAAAAACTGTGATAGAACAATCGGACGCATGCCGGAAATATACGTTTGTCCGTTTGTGGTATATACATTTATCTTGCACGGCATACAAAGGCCGATTTTTATGTCCTTCTTCAGAAATTCATTGGCGAATGTTGCATTGCAAAACTCAATAATTTGTAGCGGCTCCCGCTCAAAACCTTTCTCGCCGAGCGCTTTCTGCACGTCATGAACATACAGGACGCGCATACCCGCTTTGACGATTTCATCCTGTACGCGCTGAACCGCTTCGCCAAACGGCCTCGCGGTAGTTATTGTGTAGTCAAATTCCATACACTCCAATTAACTGCTTAAATCTTTCTTCTTCTCCTCAAACTCTTTCCGGTCAATTTCACCTTTGGCGTATCGCTCATTGAGAATGCCGAGTGCGGTCCTTGCGTGGTGCTCCTTTCCTTCTTGCTTCTTGTTTGAACCCGACATTTCCCGAACCAACCACACGACGAAGAAAATAATCGCCACCCAAAAAATAATCATAAAGAACCCGCCAAAGAACATATTGCCGAACCACCCCCCGTCAATTCCATACGCATACATCATAGTAGTTTAAATTAGTAATAAATACTTTATAACTTTTTGGCCTTTAGTCGTAATGAGTTACCGACGACTGAAACGCTACTAAACGCCATGGCAAGCCCCGCGAACACCGGCGAAAGGAGCCATCCGAAAACAGGGTAAAGTATCCCGCTCGCCAGAGGGATTCCGACGATATTATAGACAAAAGCCCAAAAAAGATTCTGCTTGATGCCCCGCATGGTCATCTTGGATAAATTGACGGCCTTGACCAGTCTTGAAATATCCCCGTGAAGCAGAGTGATGCCCGCCGTCTCAATCGCGACGTCCGTGCCGGTCGCCATGGCGATACCGACATCCGCCTGCGCGAGAGCCGGCGCGTCATTCACTCCGTCTCCCGCCATCACAACGATCCGTCCCCCGTTTTGAAGCTCCTTAATTTTACTCTGTTTTTCTTCCGGCAGAACTTCCGCGAAAACCGAATCAATGCCCACTTCTTTCGCGATAGCCCTCGCTGTATTTTTGTCATCACCTGTCAGCATCACGACCTGTATACCAAGTTTGTGAAGCGCTTGTACCGCCTCCACCGCCTCCGGTTTGATGGCGTCCGCGACCATAAACACCCCGAGAATTTCTTTTCTTGTCATGAGGATAATCGGCGTTTTTCCTTGCATCGTTTCTTTTTCAAAAGAGGCGGCGTCAATGGCAAGATTGAGGTCTGCCGCCAGTTTCGCGTTTCCGACAAAATATTCCGTACCGGAAATCACACCCGTAAGCCCTTTACCTTTGATTGCTTCAAAATCACTCGCCGAAATGAAGTTGATATTTCTTTCTTTGGCATAAGCGGTAATAGCGTGCGCAATTGGATGTTCCGATTTATTTTCAAGAGATGCGAGAATGGCGACTATGTCCGAATCGCTTCGTTTAGAAAAATTATTGATACGCACCAATTCCGGTTTTCCTCGAGTAAGCGTGCCTGTTTTATCAACCACCACCACGTTCACCTTGTGAAGTTTCTCAAGTGTCGCCGCGTCTTTGACCAAAATCCCCTCGCCAGCCCCTTTGCCGACACCGACAATAATCGCCGTCGGCGTGGCGAGTCCCAATGCGCACGGACAGGCGATAACCAAGACTCCAACGAACGAAACCAAACCATATGAAAGCGCCTGCGCGAACCCGAGATATGGTGAGCCGATAAGAAGCCATACACCAAGAGAAAGAAAGGCGATAACCAGCACAATCGGCACAAACACGCCGGAAATCTTGTCAGCAAGCGCCTGAATCGGCGCGCGACTTCCCTGCGCCTCCTCCACCATTTTGATAATGTGCGCGAGAAGCGTTTCCGAGCCGACTTTCGTCGCTTTGAACGTAAATGAGCCGGTAGTATTCACAGTGCCGGCCACGACGCTGTCCCCGACTTTTTTCTTTACCGGCATCGGTTCGCCGGTAACCAGTGCCTCGTCAATAAACGACTCACCTAGAATTATGACGCCGTCAACGGGAATTTTCCCCGCTGGTTTGACGATAATCAAATCGCCGTGGACTACTTCGG
>JBBUCR010000083.1:0-3940 GCA_038057695.1 Patescibacteria group bacterium
GGGTACAAAGGTTTATATGATGGACTAACAATGCAGGATATTCACGAAAAGAAACGATTAAAGAAATCGCAGAAGATTCTCGACCATATGGGCAGCGAGGAATTAGCGGCAAATCTCTTCCGTGCTACGCAAACCGAGGCAAAGATAAAACGTGAGTCCATAAAAGGCGAAGGCAATGCGAGCCTAGCACATTTAGAAGTTGGACGAAAAGTCCGGGCCACTATCGCCAGTCTCGGTGGTACCATGCCGGAGAGGCTTCCCACTCCAGACGCTATTGGAAAAGCGCAGACGAGAATAAAGAAATCAAAACAAAAGAAGATTGGACACAGAAAGGGAGAGGACTAAAATAGTTTTCCCCCGCTTTACGGCGGGGGTGAGGCCGAAGCCAACTGTCACTAGATAGTATCAACTATAACGATAATGTCAACACCGGTCGAACAAATCAAGGAACGCCTTGGCATCGCGGATGTGGTGGGCTCGTATATGCAACTCACGCGCGCCGGAAGTTCGCTGAAGGGTAAGTGCCCGTTCCACAACGAAAAAACTCCGTCCTTTTTCGTTTCGCCCGCGCGCGGGTCGTACTACTGCTTCGGCTGCAACGCCAAGGGAGATATCTTCACCTTTGTGCAGGAGTTTGAAGGACTGGATTTTATCGGCGCGCTCCGCGTCCTCGCGTCGCGCGCGGGCGTCACGCTCACCCACGTAGACCCGAAGGTGCGAAGCCAGTACGCGCGGTTGTATTTGTGTTTGGAAAAGGCGACCAGATTTTATGAGGAAACGCTACAAAATACCGCGGAAGCGAAGACATATATTGAGGGGAGAGGACTGACGCAAAAGACCGTGCAGGATTGGCGTGTAGGCTTTGCTCCCGCTGATTGGCGTCGGTTGTTGGACCATCTCACGAAAGATGGATTTACTCCCGATGAGATGAAAAAAGTTGGGTTGGTAAAGACAGCTTTACCGAAAGAATCTAACGCGGATTCAGCACAAGGCAGTCGCGTATACGACGCGTTCCGCGGAAGAATAATGTTTCCCATTCGGGACAGCGCCGGCCGCGTGATTGCGTTTTCGGGAAGGATTTTGCCGTCGCTTGATGACGGCAAAACCGGCAAATACATCAACAGTCCCGAGACAATACTGTTCAGCAAGTCCGATACGCTCTACGGCTTTGACCGCGCGAAGCTCGTCATACGGCAGAAGGACGCGGCAATTCTCGTGGAAGGGCAGATGGACCTCCTTATGGTGCATCAGGCGGGGTATGAGAACGCCGTTGCTTCATCCGGAACGGCGCTTACGGAGCGGCAACTGGAACGACTGAAACGACTTTCGGAAAATCTTCTGATTGCCTTTGATTCCGACCCCGCGGGAATAAAGGCGTCCGAGCGCGCCATACGACTCGCGCTCGCGCTCGGGATGAATGTGAAGGTTATCGCGCTTAAAGAAAAAGACCCCGCCGAGCTCGTTTTGCGCAACAAAGACGAATGGGAGCGGTCAGTCGCCGAAGCGAGACATATCATTGATTTTCTGCTTGCCGGTTTGCTCGTTTCCAAAACGGACGGGCGTGAGCGCGCCCTCGCAATAGAAAAAACGCTCTTGCCGCTTCTGCGACTGCTTCCGTCAAGCGTGGAGCAGTCCCACTTTATGACAGTCATCGCGGAGAAGAGCGGTCTGCGCGAAGAGTCGCTTTGGGACGCGTTTAAGAAACTGGTGCCCGCTGCGGAAGCGAAGGAAACCGAAGGTCAGCGCAAAATTATTTCTCCGCCGCGTTCAAACGTGCTGGAGCGCAGAGTCTTCGGTATCTATTTTTTCGCCGAGTTCAAGAAACTTCAAGAACTTTCCGACCGGGTCCATTTTGCACTGCTTCAGATGCTCGGACAGGAGAAGTTTGACGCGAAAAAAGCGGAGTACGCGCCGATGCAGGATGTACTCCTCCTTGAAGCTGAGGCGTCATTCGGAGAAGGTGCTCCGTCCGCGAGAGAAGAGGAAGAACTCCTGCGCCATCTTGAAGAAGAGCATCTGACGGCGCGTCTCTCCGAGACAATGGATACCTTGGCGAAAGCGGAAAAGGACGGGAAAAAGGAGGAAACGCAGGCGCTCCTCCAAACGTGCAAGGAACTGACGCAAAAGTTGGCCGGACTTAAGTCGGCGAGGTTCCATTGAAATTCACCTCATTACCGTAGATAATGAGGTGAATGAGGAATTTTCAGGTTGCCATTAAGCCATTTTTAGGTATACTGGTGCTCATGCCCAAATCAAAGAAAGCCTCAAGAAAATCCGCAAAAGGCGCCAAGAAGAAAAAAACGTCTGCCGCCAAGACCCTGAAGAAGCACCCTTCGCCGCGCAAGGCTGTTTCCCCAGCTCCGAAGATGGCTAAAGGAAAGGAGCGTGACACGAAAGCCGACAAACTTATTGCCAAAGGCAAGGAACGGGGCTTCATCACCTACAACGATATTCTGAAGGAATTTCCCACGATTGAAGAGGACATTATGTTCCTTGACGGGCTCTACGCGAAATTCCAAACCGCGGGTATTGACGTGCTTGAAGGAGGCGGTATGTTGGAAAAAGAAGTGGCAGAGCCGCAGGGGAAGAAAAACGTCTACCTCGGAAAAAGTAGTGACGCGTCCTACGATTCCATTCAGATGTACCTCAAGGAAATCGGCCAGTATCCACTGATTAATGCCAAAGACGAAAAGGAGCTCGCGAAGCGCATTCAGGCTGGGGATATGGAAGCGAAGAATCTCCTGGCTCGCGCGAACCTCCGTCTTGTGGTTTCCATCGCGAAAAAATACGTGGGACGCTCTCCCGACCTCACGCTTCTTGACCTCATTCAGGAAGGGAACCTCGGCCTCTTCAAAGCCGTGGATAAATTTGACTGGACCAAGGGATACAAGTTTTCAACCTACGCGACGTGGTGGATTCGCCAAGCGATTACGCGCGCGCTTGCCGACCAGTCGCGCACGATTCGCGTCCCTGTCCATATGGTAGAAACCATCGCGAAATATAAACAGGTGGTCCGTCGTCTCTCCCAAGACCTCGGCCGCGACCCGCTTCCCGAAGAAATTGGCGTGGAAATGGGTATTGAGACCGACAAGGTGTATCAGATTGAGAAGATTGACCAAGATACCGTTTCGCTTGAATCGCCCGTTGGCGACGAAGGTGATGACGGTAAATCCACGCTCGGCGACTTTTTACATGATGACAAAATACTTTCTCCAGACCAGGAATCCTCCCGCCGCATTTTAGGCGACCAAGTGAAGGAAATACTCGGCGACCTTTCGGAGAAAGAGCGCAAAATCCTGGAACTTCGTCATGGACTTTTGGACGGTGTTACGCACACACTTGAAGAAGTGGGGCAGAAATTCGGCGTGACCCGCGAACGCATCCGCCAGATTGAAGCGAAAGCGCACGAAAAAATCCGACAACACGAGAAAGCAAAAAAATTGCAGGGATATTAGGGGAAGCGTTTAGCGAGTAAAATGGATAATTTGTGTAACTATGGGACAATCCTTTTACGACATTCTCTGATAAACTAAAAACATGAGTATTCCTACCCAGCAAGACATATTTCTTCCTTTACTAAATTCGGTTAAGGATAGAGTGGAACATCATGTAAATGAAGTAGCAGATTTACTGGCGTCCCACTTTAAGCTCTCGGAGGAAGAAAGAAGGAAACAATACCCAAGTGGGAATGACAACATCTTCCGGAATAGAATTCGTTTTGCTCGGGCATTTCTCGCTCGTGCCAACCTCCTCGAACACCCAAGGAGAGGTTACATTAAGATTTCACAGTTAGGGTTAGAGGCATTGAAGCGCAAACCTTCAAGGATAGACGCTGGCTTTTTGAATCAACTACCAGGATTTTCACCCTCTTCTTTGCGAAAAGAAAAAGAAGTTGAAAATGAAAATCTTGACATCCAGAATCCATCTGAGTTGCTTGAAT
>JBBUCR010000084.1:0-5009 GCA_038057695.1 Patescibacteria group bacterium
TGTGGGACTGGGAAGGGAAGCTCGTGGATGAAGCGGTAATGGAGCGTCTCCTTGGTGAACATCTCGCGTTTTTCAAAAAGCATCCGCTTGGCGAAAAAGTGTTCCTGACCTTCCGCGTCCCGAACCCGCGCGTGGAGTCAGGCTACCGGCTCGGGCGCGCGTTTATGGTCATTCTCTCCGCGCGGGAAGCGGCACAAGGCGCGGGACTCCCGTCCTCCCCGCTTTTTGAAGTGATTCTGCCGATGACCGAAAGCGCCGGCGAACTTCTGCGGCTACATCAAGGCTTTGAGCGCTTTGCAAAGGCCGCCGAGTACTCGTTCGGTCAGAAGGCAAACGACGCGCGGCCGCTTGAAATCCTTCCGCTCTTTGAGCGCGTGGGAACGTTGCTACGCTCCGGAGACATTCTTCAAAGATACCTCGCGGGATACCGGCGACTGTTCAAGCGGCCGTTGCCATATCTGCGCCCGTTTTGCGCGCGTTCCGACCCGGCGCTTAACTCCGGAATGGTCGCGACAACGCTCGCCATCAAGTGGGCACTTTCGGAATTCGCGCGGTTCAGCGCGGAAACCGGCGTCCCAACATTCCCCGTCATCGCCCCCGGCTCGCTACCGTTCCGCGGCGGATTGACTCCGGATGATGTGGCTGCGTTTCTCCATGAGTTTTCCGGTATGCGCACGGTCGTGATTCAATCGGCATTCCGGTACGACTATCCGCTTCCCGACGTGAAGAGAGGGGTGCGAAACATCATCCGCAACGCCAAAGCCACGAAAACCGTCTTGCTTTCCGAAGAAGCAGGGAAAGATATTGAGCGGATTATCCTCTGGTTTGAGAAGCCGTACCGAAAGGCGGTGCTGGAAGCGGCACCGTTCATTCAGCGTGTGGCAGAATATATCCCGCCGCGCCGCGAACGTATGCAACATATCGGACTGTTCGGCTATTCCCGCGGGGTGGGGAACCTACGCCTTCCACGCGCCATTGGCTTTACCGCCGCGTGTTACTCGCTTGGCATTCCGCCGGAATTTTTCGGCGTGGGGCGCGGCATAGAGCGTGCGCGGAAAGAGAAAGAGCTCCACACCGTTGAGACGCTGTATACAACGCTCCGTCCCTCGCTTCTTCGCGCAGGTGGATTTTTGCGCAAAGAAAGCCTGACCGAACTCGGACTCTCCGGTCTCGCGAAGGAAATCGCGCTTATTGAGGAGTACCTCGGCGAGCCGCTGGGGCCAAAAACAACGAACGAGCAGTGTCACGTCGCGCTCTCCGGGAAGATACTTGCGGCGCTCAAAAACGGGAAGCCGCCCACGAAGGAGATAGAGCAAGCCGCTATCCTTCGACAGGCACTGGGGTAAGAGCCTGCTCATTCGTAGATACGCTTCGCGAGGAGCGCACACCTATGTCCGAACGGTTCGGACCGGCCTAGGACGAATGGGGGGCACCTAGTCTACAGTCAGTCTACGACTACGTACGCTACGACTGCAAACTGACTATTCCATCGCGCTCCGCGCAGGGTCGTTCGGCTCGCCTCGCTCTCGCCTCGCGGCGAAGCTGCGGGTCGCGGGCGAAGCGGGTGCGACCCACAGGGTTTAACGGGTCTGTGGTGTCGCTCTTAATCTTTACAAAAGAGGCATGAACGGAATGCCACTCGCACAGTACACCATTTCTTGTTATTCTTTGTATCTCTATCTGTATGCGTACCATTACTCCCGAAGAAGCGCAGGATGTCGCTCGGATGGCGGGGTTAAACGTCCCCCCCGAGAAGCTCTCTGGATTCGCGAAGAGCATCACCGCCATTGTCGCGTATATGGAGGAAGTCAAAAAACTTCCGGTTGAAACCGTGCCAGAAACGGCGCGTCTCACGGAAGAAAGTAATGTCTGGAGAGAGGATACGGTAACCGATTCACTTTCGCAAAAAGAGGTATTTCAAAACGGCACGCACGCGGACGGCTATTTCGTCGTCCCTGCAGTCCTCAAGCACAAGTAATGATATTTAGGTTAAACCTAAATCTAAAGAACCATGCTACTTGACCATTCCATCATCGAACTCGGAGTGCTCCTTTCGTCCAAAAAGATTTCCTCGCGCGAGCTTGTGGAAGAGGCATACGATTCCATAGAGAAGCACAACAAAACGCTTTCCGCCTTCATTACCGTGCGCGAGAAAAAAGACGCGCTCCGTGACGCGGACGCCGCTGACAGCTCACCCGCGCGCGGACCGCTTTCGGGTATCCCGTTTTGTCTTAAGGACGCGTATATGACAAAGGGGCTGCGAACGACTGCGGCGACCAAAGTATTGGACAATTTCATCCCGCCGTATAGCGCCACAGTGACGGATAAGCTCATCCAAGCCGGAGCGATTCTCATCGGCAAGAACAATATGGACGCGTGGGGGCACGGCGCGACGAATGAGAATAGCGACTATGGTCCGGTGAAAAACCCGTGGAACCTTTCTCGCGTGGCAGGAGGCTCATCGGGAGGCTCGGCTGCCGCAGTTGCCGCACGCATGGCCGCGTTCGCTATCGGTGAAGATACGGGCGGTTCAATACGGAATCCCGCGAGCATGTGCAATATTGCCGGACTCAAAGTCACTTACGGCAGAGTCTCACGTTACGGAACTATCGCGTATGCCTCATCACTTGATACGGTAGGGCCAATGGCGAAGAGTGTCGCCGATATCGCCGAGGTACTCGAAGTCATGGCGGGCGCAGACCCGAAAGACGCGACAAGCTCGCGCCGCGAGGTTCCCGCGTACAGCACACTTCTCGGGAAACCACTTACCGGCACGCGTATCGGTGTTCCGAAAGAATTTTTTGGCGAAGGACTCGCTCCGGAAGTCGGCGACATCTTCAGGAACGCTCGCAGGACCTTTGAGTCACTTGGCGCTCGCACGCTTGACGTGAGCATCCCCTCGCTCCCGTTCGGAGTGTCCATCTACTATCTCATTGCCATGAGCGAAACGAGTTCGAATTTGGGGCGCTTCGACGGCGTGCGTTTCGGTCAGAGCAGGAGCTTTTTGGGGGAGGAAGCCATGCGTCGCATTATTATCGGCACGTACGCGCTGAAGGCCGGCTATCATGACGAGCTTTACGGGCGCGCGCTGAAGGGTCGGACGCTTCTCATCCGAGAGTTTGCCGCCGCTTGGGAGAAATGCGACATACTTCTTGGCCCCACTATTCCGACTCTTCCGAACAAACTCGGTGAACTCTCCGAGGACCCGATGGCCATGTATCTCGCGGACGTGTTCACGGTACCGGTGAGTCTTGTCGGTTCACCGAGCCTTGCCATCCCCGCGGGATTTTCAAAAGAGGGGTTGCCGGTCGGCATGCAGCTTATCGGCAAGAAGTTTGACGAGCAGACGATACTCGCGGCCGGAGAGGCGTATCAGAAGGCAACCGATTGGCACAAGAAAAAACCGAACATCTAAAGTCTTGTCATTCCCGCATCGACAGTAGTCAGCTTGCAGTCGTAGCGTACGTAGTCGTAGACTGACTGTAGACTGAGGCGGGAATCTAGGAGAATCTGGATTTCCACTTTCGTGGAAATGACAACCACAAAAATTTAATTTATGAGCAATAAAAAATATACCCCAGTCATAGGTTTAGAGATTCACGTGGAATTGAGTACCAATTCCAAGATGTTTTGCGGCTGCAAGAACGACCCGTTCGGCGCGGACGCGCCGAACAGTCATGTATGCCCCGTCTGCCTCGGTATGCCGGGCGCGCTGCCCGTTCCGAACAGAATAGCGATTGAGTCCACCGTGCTCCTCGGTCTCGCGCTCGGCTGTTCCATCAATCGCTATTCCAAATTTGACCGCAAACACTACCGCTATCCCGACTTGCCGAAAGGCTATCAAATCACGCAATACGAACTACCGTTCTGCTACGGGAGCAAGCTTATGACGAGCGAAGGCCCCGTGCGCCTGCGGAGAATTCATCTTGAAGAAGATACGGCAAAGCTGTTGCACCACAGTAGTACAGCACAGCTGACTACGTGGCACGGCGCGAAAAGCAAAGGCGAAGAGAGCCGGATAGATTTTAACCGGAGCGGGGTGCCGCTCATGGAGCTCGTGACCGAACCGGATATACACTGTGCGGCGCAAGCGAAAGAGTTCGGGAAAAGACTCCGCGCCATCATTGTGTATCTCGGTATTTCGGATGCCGACCTTGAGCGCGGAAATATGCGGCTTGAAGCGAGCGTCTCGCTCCGTAAGGAAGGGGATACCGCGCTTCCGCCGTACAAAGTGGAACTGAAGAACATCAATTCGTTCAGTTTTATGGAGAAGGCCATCCAGTTTGAAATTAAACGCCAGACGGCGCTTTTGGAGCAGGGGATTCAGCCGGCGCAGGAAACGCGCGGGTGGCATGAAGCGACAGGCGAAACGGTACTGCAACGAAGTAAGGAAAATGCCGACGACTACCGCTATTTCCCCGACCCGGACATTCCGCCGATTGAACTCTCGGAAGAGCTTCTCAATGAACTCAAGGCGGTCATTCCCGAACTCCCGGGCGCGAAAGTGGAACGCTGGAAAAAAGACTACGGCATAGAGGAACGATACGGAGTACTCTTAAGCGACGATCGCGAGGAAGCGGAGAAGTGGAATACGCTTTTCTCGGCGCTTAAAAAAGAATCGGTGCATGTTGCCGATTTCGTCAAAGATGTCGCGAATAAAAAAACCGCGTTCACGAATCAAACGCCCGTTGCCGACATTCAAGAACATTACCACGCCAAAAAAACGGCGGACGCGCCGTCTCCCGAAAAAATAACCGAAGCGGTCGCCGCGGTGATTGCGGAGAACGCGAAAGCAGTCGCCGATTTCCGCGGGGGCAGTGAAAAAGCGGTTATGTTTCTCCTCGGGATGGTATTCAAAAAACTGCGTACCAAACTCGGCGCGGACAGTATCCGCGAGGAGCTGCTGAATACACTAAAGAAAAAATAGGTTACGCAAGTACGCAGTCGTGTCACGGAGTTGACTTTAGGGTTAATACCTGTTAACCTCAATTATTGATGAGGTTAATGCT
>JBBUCR010000085.1:0-5999 GCA_038057695.1 Patescibacteria group bacterium
TTCAAACGTAACGTTATCAAAACTAAGTACCGTGTCGCTTTTGGCCATAAGGCCAAAGAGTAGCGTATTTTAGCGGAAATAGGAAGTTTTTGTATAAGGCCACCCACTTTTGCACTCCCGACCTCTGATTAGTTGGTAACAAGGCAATGATAGCATGAAGCCAACTGGTGACAGTTTGTTCTCAAAGGCGAAATGTACCCGCTCGGGGCATTCTTTTCCCGTCACATCTATTTGCTTATTCGCGCGAATTGGCGAATACTTCTCATAGGCTAATTCGTGCGAATTAGCCTATAAGAAATTGCACCGATAAATAAACTACAGAATTGATTGGAGTTTTTCCCACAATTCGTCAAATGCAAGATAACCGGCTTTGGCGTTAAAGTGTCCGGCGTTTGGAACGAAAGAGAGCTCTATGCCGAGATGCTTCGCGAGTTCTTTCCCGTTTTCAAGACACACATACGGGTCGTTGTCCGAATGAAAGACGACAAACGTATCAGCCTTCTTTTTCAATTCATCCCGATTGAAATCAAAACCTCCGCTAAACGCGCTGTCACGCTCGTAATTCAGAAGCGGCCGGATTCCAATCGGCGTTCCGACAAAATACGCCCCCTTAACCTTGTGCGGCAATTGTTCAAGAAGCCGCAAGAGAAACAGGCCTCCTAAACTATGCCCAATGAAAATTGTATCCTTGTTTATATATTCTTCGTATCCGTCCAGTATTTTTCGCCACGCCTTCACCGACTGCCCTTCCGGAGTCGGAAACTGCGGAACAAAAACAGTGTATCCTGTCTTCTCAAATTTCTCTTTGAGCCACGGAAACCAATTTTCATTTGGATTCCCGCCGGTACCGTGAAAAATGAATACATTCCGGCTCATGGTTTAAGTCTTTTCATCGCGTCTTCGTAAAACGGTCGAGCGAATTCTTTTGCTTTTTGTGAAGTGATACGGCTGTACATCCACTCAAATCTCTCCGCAATCTTTTCCGCGCCGTCTCTTTTCAGCTTATCCGTGAGGAAATGTTGAATCTGATTTTCAAGAAAACTTACGCTATCGGCGTCTTTCAATATGTTCTGGTCCATGTTTCCGCCAACCTCATGTTTTTCAATGAGCATTTTGACGCGAGCGATAAGGCTTTCGGGGGCTTTGCGCTCGGTCAAAAATCTTCCGATGATTTCCGCGCCTTTTGCAGGATGTTGCACAATATAAAAATCGTCCCGGAAACCTTTCGCGGAACGTCCGACAGGTTCTTTGGAACGATCACGAAAAGCCCGTTCAATATCATGCGCAAACGCCGCAACGCGCATTGCCTCATCTGCGTTCGGCATGAGTTGCTCCACCCAATACACTGTCCGATCAAAGTGCCGCAACGGTTGTACATCTCCTGATTTTTCAAACGAGTGAACGACAAACTGACGGGCTAAGCTGAAATAGTCCATGCGTTAAGCCTAGCATTTCTATACATCAAGTAAACAATTCCACTAGCGGGCGCTGGGAACGGGCGTGTTTGGTCGTAGCTGGATTGTTAAAAGATGTCTACTCATACAATGATAGCCCGACAACGTTTCCACGCTAGGACAAAGACACGTCCTCTGACACTTCTCAGCATAGTACAACACGCTTCCACGATTATTTCACTCCACGGCCAAGACGCAGATAGCTCCGGCGCTTCTCTTTCGGAAATCTTTCAATCGCAGAGCGAAGCATTGTGCGCGACATTTTGTGGGCGTATTCTTTGAGAAATACTTCTTCCGCCACAGGCGACCGTTTCCCCACCTCGCGAAGCATCCAGCCGACAGCCTTGTGGATAAGGTCGTGTGTGTCATGAAGGAGTAGCACAGCGATGGCGAGCGTATCCGTAAACTTTCCTTCGCGTATAAACGCTCCCGTGCTGATAATTGCGATACGTCGCGTCCACATGTTTTTAGAACGCGCGAAATGGTACAATATTTCTTTATTCCTCGGCAGTAAAAAGTCGCCTAAAATGTATGGAGCGGACGTATCCACTAAGTCCCAGTTATTCATCCGCTCCGCGTGCCTAACATAAAACTTGGCAATTTCCTCTTTTCGCACTTGATTTCCTCTTTCATACTGCATAACCAGCACTTCAAGCGCTGAAAAACGGTGTTCATGAATCGGACTATTGAGAAGTTGCTCCAGTTCCGAAAACGAGAAGTGCAAAAACATTTTTGCGATGTTCCGTTGGTTCGGACACGAAACGCCTAAAAACACATCGCCTTCTCCGTACTCTCCTTTTCCCGTCTTAAAATATCCCGCAGATGCTTTCGCTCTCGCGAGATTTCCCCTTTTCCGAAGCTCTTTCTTAAAATCAGAAATGCTTTTCATAATTCCACTATCACCGACACCGGCAGATGGTCGGACCCTTGCGCGTCTTTTTCCACCTTGAATGAATGGGTCTTGAGGTCACGGCTGGCGAAAATGTAATCCAATCGGATGTTCAAACCTGTGAAATTGCATCCAATACAGCCTTTCGGGTCAAGACTCCACGTCGGCTCCGAACCTTGACCGGTGTCCACGAGTACTTCACGCATTCGTTTGATGGGAGTCATTTCGGGAGTCGCGTTGAAATCACCGAGTACAATGACTCTTTCTTTCGGTAAGACTTTTGTCAAATTCTCCACTTGAGCGTTCTGTGTATTTGATTCTTTCTGATGTGTATGGAGTGTGTGAACGGAAAAGACTTTCAGAAGAGCGCCCTCTACTTCAATATCAGCCTCAACTGCCATTCGGCGAAACTCTTCCGAAAGATGGTGCGTCTTGCTTTTGTGTATCGGAAATGTGCTGAACAGCGCGACTCCCATACTTCTTCCATCCTGCCGAATTTCCCACGAGTTAGAAACGGCTACGTGGTATCCGAGACTAGTTAAAAAATCAACAACGTTCCGCCCCGCATCATCCGGCATACATTCCTGCACGCCGACAACATCGGCGTTTGAAGAACGCAAAAACTCCGTGACTTTCGCGAAGTCACAATCCATCCAGATGTTCCATGTGAGAATTTTGAGTTGCATTGTTTTTAAACGCCACCGCCTCGGCTACTCTTTACTTGGGTAAAGAGTAGCCGTAGACTGGGGCAAAATTAGGCGAGTACCGAAAAAAATCTGGCAAGATTTTCAATGTGTTTTTCCAATGGAACACCGAACGTCTCACATCCGCGGTAGATGGTCTCGCGGTCAATTTTCGCGGCGAAGGCTTTTTCTTTCAAGCGCTTGACGATAGAGCTTCCTTTCATCTGCCCATACGGAACAGGATTTACTTTCTGGTAGGCAAAAAAGATACCGCATATTTCATCGCAGGCCAAAAGTGCGGCGGCAAGTTTACTTTTCGGTAAAGTGGTAAAGCCGTTATACCCGTATGCGTGAGCTTCCACCGCGTGAATCAATTCGTCAGGATATCCCCACTCCTTAAACCATTTCAGTGATTCGGCTGGATGTTGATTCGGAAACTGCTCAAAGTCAATATCGTGCAACAGTCCTGTTATGTACCAAAGTAATTCGTCCTCCCCGAACATTTTCGCGTACCCTTCCATTGCCGTCGCCACCATTCTAGCGTGGTAGCGTTGGTACTCATCCTTCACGTGTTCTTCAAGAAGTCTTTGCGCTTCTTCTTTATCCCCGCTCCAAATCTTTTGGTGTGGGGGTTTAGTCGGTAAATTCATATTATTTTTGACGAAAACGGTCAAGACTGCCGGTATTAGAAATTAGAAATTCCACGTCTTCGCGGCTAGTAGGTATCCACTCTGTGTTCCTTAATGAACGAGAGCGAAGCGTCAAAAATGCCAAGAAACGCCTTGAACGGGACTTCAACGAGAAAGTCCAGGAGAAAGACAAACACATTGATGGTTGAAAACCGCGCGCTGAACCATCTGCCTGTGCTCACAATCGGAAACACAAAGAGATTCCAAATAAGTCCGAGTGTGCCTTTTTTCTCGCTGACCGGCTCCCAGCGCTTGGCGCTTCCACGGATACGGAGGCCAAAATACGAAACGAGCGTGAGAAACACGAAAAACAGCATAATACTCACCGCGTTGAAACCGAGAGCGATAAGTCCCCAGAGAATGACTCCGAACGACGCGGCGAACAGAAGCAAATAGAAACAGAGCACAAAGAAAAATGTGGTCATACTGGACGGCGGCTTAATAAACATCTGTTTCATATCCTTTCCGTGCACGACCGCGGAAACGCCTTCAATCACCCGCTCCGCGCCTCGGTTTTCCTTACGGACAAACGTAACCATCAGGAAAAGCAGAATGGGATGAAAGAGAGCGTTCGTACCGAGCGCGATATAGTTGCTCTCCCTCAGAATAAACTGCTCATACGGCCATTCAAGGGCGATACCGAGCAGTATTTTGGTGAGAAGCAGGTAAATAACCGCGCGTCGCCCGCTGATGCGCAGAAGTTTGCGCTGCTGTTTTTGCTTTTTCTCAATAATTGACTCCGCGTACTCTTTAAGTTTCGCGTCATCATCAAGCATAATCTCCGCGCCTCCCTTTCCGTACGAGTTAATGATTTCAAGAAGGACCGCGTAGTAAAGCGCGTGATTCTTAAGGCGCGAGGAAACTTTCCAGACAAGCGCGTGTTTCGCGACCTCTTCAGATGTGCGGACGTTCGCAAGCAGGCGCGGGGCGAGTGTCGCGACCGCCGGGTCAGTAAGACTATACGAAAAAAGCTCCGGAATGGCCTGTATCGCGAGCGCGTACAGAAGATTCGGCTTGTCTTCGGCGAACAGGCTCCGCCGGCAGGCGGCATAGGTGATACGCGCGTGGTCTACCGAATCCTTTCCCTGATACACGACAGCTTTGAGCGAAGAGTGAAAGAATGAATCAAGGAGCGCGTCCTTCAGCGGTTCGGGAAATAAAAAGCGTTCAATTTCAATGGAAGCGAAATCAAGCGAAAGCGAAATAGTAAGCCCTCCACGTTCAAAAGCCATCCACTTGCGGATAATGTTCTGGACATCTATCGCCTTCGCCTCGGGCACCCTGTTATTCGGAAGATACCCACTGCTAACGAGTTCGCGCAGAAGCGCGGCGCCAGAGTTCGGTTTCCGCTCAATATACAGCTGTCGCTTGAGCATTCTGCGTATCGCGCTCTGGCGGATGAGATGATATTCCTTATAGTCCACGAGGGAACGGAGTTTCTCATACAGCACACCAAACCGTCCGGTAAGCTGTTCCACGGACACATACGGCCCCGCTTCCTCGGGCGCCCCGTCTCCCTGCGAGCGGAGGACTTCACAGAGTCTTTTTAGCTCTTCGCTTATCATCCCCGTTAGAAGTAGGACTCCGGACGCGTATGCCCGCTCATCCTATTCACCATTAACAATAAAAGTTGACATCACCCCATTCAACCCGCCAGTAACCGCGTCTGCGATGTCTATGAGCCTGTTCATACTCTAATGCCTGAATGAAATGTTCAATATTCGTTGCAAACAGTGAAGGTTTTGAGGCAAGCTACTCTAGTAGATACGCTAACGAAAAAGACTCACGGTACAGCAGAATCTTGAACATTTCGGCAGGCAAGCTCTGTTTTTCGCCCTAGAATGCGGTTAGAGTATGAACAGGCTCTATGGGGTCATCCCGAATAGTCTACCTGGGACTTACTCACTTTGCAATAAATAAATACGAGGTTGTAGCCGCTCGATTGATGATAGCGTTCTGTTCATACCACGATACCTGTTCTTTGATTCGCGCGGTTCCCAGTTTGACGAAGGCGATGAAGGAAGCGAAGATGTGCGTTTTCTGGGAGACAGCTCTGAAAGAGAAAGTCAGAGAAATGAAGACAAAGGTGTGTCTTGGCTCGAACCGGCTCGTGCCTGGGTTAAATTCTTGAATCAAGCGGAGAATCTACTCAAGTCTGGGGACAAAGCAGAAATGACAACATTTCTAAAACAAATCGGCTCGAACCATATTTTGATTGATAAATCCATTTCTTTTTTGCCCAAAAAGCCCTTTCAAATCCTAGCCGAGCGGCGCGTTTCGCGCC
>JBBUCR010000086.1:0-4560 GCA_038057695.1 Patescibacteria group bacterium
CCGCAAAAGAAGCGGCCGTTCCCGCCCACGCGATTTCGTTAATGACGACGGGCCGTAGGTAGATTTCCACCGCCTGCGTGGAGGTGGCGGACACGTTACCACGGGTATCTACCGCCGCTACATTAAACGTGTACGTTGTTTCGTCAGTGCCCGTGACGCTAAAGGACAGCGCCGAGGTGGTTGAAACAGTGCCGTTTGCGTCAAGATTGAAATACGCAAGGTCGCTCGCGCCCGACTCCCACGAAAACGCGAGTGTCGTGGTGGCGACAAGACAGGCGGAAGTTGAAAGCGTGCCGGAACAGGTGGAGGAAGTGAGCGAAATATCGGGCGCGGCTCCATCCACAAATACCGATACGGAAGCAGGTTCCGAACGGTTGCCCGCCGCGTCGGTCGCGTAGAATTGAATGGCCGTCGTTCCCTGCCCGAGTGTGAGCGAAAGGGACCACACGCCGCCGGTGCTCGTCGCAGTAGCGTTTGAGAAATCGTTTGAGATGATGCTGTCTTCTTCCGCGGTTCCCGAAAATATGACTTCAGTCGCGGTAGAAGACGCACCCGCGCTCGGTGAGGTAACTACCGGCACTTCCGGCGCAGTCGTGTCGGTTCGGCTAGTCGTGGTGCGCCTCACCGTTCCCGTATTTTCGGCGCGGGGCATCGTTGGTATAGCCTGTCCGCTTTCGTTTTGCGCCGTTGCGGGCGTTTGTGTTTGCGGAGGAGAGCTTGGCGTTACGGGAGGGGTGGCTTGCGCCGGCGACGCAATCGCAGTATTTTCGGGGGTGGCTTGCCCATTCACATCTTCCGAGATTTGCGCGGGTGGTGTTTCTTCTTGATTGACAGCGGGCGCCACTTCTTCAGCTTTGGATATTCCAACATTCTGCAGAATGTTGGAATGTTGTGTTTCTCCCGGGGTGACTTGCCCGTTCAAATCTCCGGAGATTTGCGCGGGTGTGTTATCTTCAACTTTATTTCCACCTGTATCTATTGTATTTCCAATATCCGCCTGACTCACCGAAAGTGCTTCTCCCGCATTCGCCACGGCGGCTCCCTGTTCTCCCGCGTCAAACGCGCCCGCCACTTTTTCTCCCACAAATTTCCCCGTGTTCACCGCGAGATTCACCATCCCCGCCGCGGCACCGCCTACCACGTTCCCGATTGCCGAAATCCCGCTTGCCGTAAGCGCCACTCCTTGCGCTGTTGTGTTTCCAATCCACTGTACCGCGGCTGTTCCGTTTTCCAAAATAGCAACGCCTCCGCTGTGAATTCCCGCAACGGTATTTTGAGGCGAGTCTTTAATTGTCTTTGCCAATTCGTCGGCATAGGCAAGCCCTGCTCCTTCAATCTTATGCAGTAAGGAAAGTTTAGGCGGATTGATGCAGGGTTCACTTTCCTTTTGACTGCTATTTGTCTTTAACCGACCAAGCGATTCCTCAATATCTCCAATAATCCGCGCCGCCCTGTATTTCAGATAGATGTCGGAAAAACTATGTCCATTTGAATCATCGTCCGGAAGCGGAATGGTATCGTTCGGTGGCTTAATTTTGAAAAACGGCAACCATTTCGCGAGGTCGGCGATAACGGTGTCGGTCGTGGAAGTGAAATATTTTCCGTCACCCGCGACGTGGTCTGACGGCGTGGCAACGCCATACACGCCGATAGACTCCGCGGGGACTCCGCCGTCTTTACCGGTAACCTTGTCGTAAAAACTGTTGGCATAAAAATTGCCCTGCGAGTGGGCAACCAAAAGAAGCTTCTGCGTAGCGACTTTCTCGCTCGCGGTTTTAATCATCTCAATTAAATCGTAGTCGTCGGTTGTTGAACCTTCCTCTACTTTCTGTTTGATTGCTTTCGCCACATCCCCCAATCCCAAAACGTGGGAGGGGTTATGTAGGTAGTCAAGAGTTACTTTTTCTCCATTGAAATCCTTTCGTATAAACTTCTCCAGATTACGCTTATTCTCTTTTGCTTCATCTTCATCAGTAAAAATGCCGTTTACCGTAAGGACAGTGTACCCAGTTTCAGAACACGCTTGATTAGCCGCAAAAGATAGGTTGGGGACGAGAGAAAATCCTAAAACTAAAAATGTAATTACTCTTTTCATCTTTCTCTGTCATTCCCGCGAAAGCGGGAATCCAGAATTAATTCGGTAACGTACCCAAATCTAAATCGCAGCTCTCATCAAGAGATGAATAACTATCTAGATTCCCATTGTAGAAATCCTTTTTTGCTTTAAGCCGTTCGTCGGTATTCCATTGCCTACTCTCCACAAAATCAGAATATTTTTGAACTGTATCAACAAATTTTTGCAAGTCGGTTCGTGGGACAGACTCACCTATACAAGCAGAAGCCTTATCCCCAACTTGCGCCACCGCCACCACCGTCCCAGTATTCACCCTCGTCTGCGTCATCTCCATCTGCAACGCCAGCGCATACTGCAACAACACCGCGCGAGTCTTGGCGGAATTCGGATACTCCTTAAAAATCGCAAGCTCCACGTCGTCGCGGATGCCGTTTGTGTTCGCGTCCAACCCTTGAATGCTGGAATCTGGATTGCTGGGAACTGGAGGGAGATTTTTCCCCATCACGTCGACGAGGTTGAGCCTCGTCGCGTGAATTTTCTCCACTTGCTTGTCCGTCCGTTCCTTCGGTATCACATAAAAAATCCCCCTGTAGACCACGAGCGCCATAAACGCGCAGATTGACCAAAAAACTATCCGCTTGAGGATTTTAATCATAGAGTTTAATTATCTACCTTTTATATTTCCTTGTCTTTCCGGCTCTGTGGACAACCAGCAGTAGCGTATAAGAAAGATTGGCCGTTTCGGGAAGAAAAAGACCTGTGGATAACTTTCGGTGAGGAATACAACGTACCTATGTCCGACAGTCGTCAGACTGGTCTAGGACGAACTTTTTGTAAAGTTGGGGGCAACACCGCAGGGCGTTAGACCCGTGCATGGTCGCACCCGCTTCGCCTGCGACCCGCAGCTTCGCCGCGAGGCGAGAGCGAGGCGAGCCGAAACCCTGCGCAGGAGCGCAGTGGAATAGTCAGCTTGCAGTCGTAGCGTACGTAGTCGTAGACTGACTGTAGACTGGGTGTCCCCAATTCGTGTGCGCTATTCGTTAAGCGTATTTACTATGAATCTATAAAAAACCCTCAAACGCTTCCGATAGCCCATCAAGAAGACCGACAATGAATGTACACACGAGCAAGACAATCGCCAGAACGCATATAGAACGGACGAGTTCGAGGAACTGCTTCATCATGACAGCAATTCTCGTGCCAACCGATAAAATTCTCCCGCAATCTGCGAACCCCGCTTGCTTTGCTGCGGGTTGCCGTGTGGAGTCCTCCCTCTTCCAATAGAATAGAGAGTTGCGATGATTTCGGGTCGCTTGCTCAAGTCCACAAACTTCTCCCACCTATCGATAAGAGCACGCATATGCGCCGCCGCAAAAAAGATGCTGTGCTTCGGTTGCTTGATGTATTCATACAGTTTTTTGCGCGATGTTTTCTTTACGTTCTTCAAAGAAAGCTCCGGGTCGTTAGGATTGGGATTGTAATACCCGTCTACAATGAGTCCCCGAGCGGTTTCCATTTTTATTTGCGCGATGCCTGCGGAAGCATCAGTTCCAATAAAATGACTGAAAAGCGGGTCAGTTATAGGCTCCCAAATCCCGAATCGTGCGAGTTCATCAATGATAATAGCAGCGAGCAAGTACGGATCTACCTCAAATTTCTTCGCCGCGGCTAAAATAAAAGCCTTATGCTCTTTCAATCTCCTTTTCGCAGTTCCTTTAGAAAGGTGCGCGATATTGCCGATATAGATGTATGGCCGAGTCTCTCTTCGCTTTAAAGCAAGTTCGCGTAGCCGGAGATAGTGATTGAAAGCCGAATGAGACACGGTGAAACCTGCGCCATTTGCAAACGCAAAAAGCTGGGAGGAAGACAAGGCAAGTGCTTCCAGCTGCATTTTTTGGGGGACGTTCCGGCTCGTACGCAAATATGTTCCGCTCTTGCGTTGTACCGGATAGACGCTTGAAAATTTCCCCTTTTTTGCGAGTTGCACTGCATCATCCAGCGAATACGACTGCAACGTATCTGAAACAAAAACCACATTTCTACCTTTCTCGCCGGTGATAGCAAAGGTGATTTTCATAACATTATCGTAACATGGCGCGAAAAACGCCACCTGTGGATAACTTTCGGTTTACTTTCGGTACAGTTTCGGTAAAATTATACCGAAACGGATTCAAGACGTAAGATTTATGATTCAAGTTTTTTGACTTAAACTTTCAACTTAAAACTAACAACCGATAACTATGCCCCTAACTCCCAAGCAAAAGAAAATACTGGATTTCGTAAAGAAGTACAGCGAGAAGCACGAGTTTGCTCCGTCACTCCAAGAGATTGGCAAGCATTTGGGTGTGTCCTCCCCCGCCACCGTACATCAGCACCTTGAAGCTCTGGCGAGCAAGGGGTTTTTGGAGCGCGAGAAGAATCAAAAGCGCTCTATGACGCTTCATACTCCCGAATCCATAGAGTCGCCCTACTCCGGCACGGTCGGA
>JBBUCR010000087.1:0-5130 GCA_038057695.1 Patescibacteria group bacterium
GGTGTAATTACTGGCAGGTTATCTTCTCCGACAAGCGGCGCAACTGCGGCAACTTCAGCTTGAAACAAAGGACCGAGAACAGCGAATACTTTATCAATTTCCACCAGCTTTTTATACCCGGTCACTGCTAACTTTGTCTCGCCGTTAGTATTCTCATAGACCAAGTCAATACGCCGACCGCCAGACTGCACAGCTTGATTGTTGTATTCTTCAACGGCCAAGTCAAAACCTCTTTTGGCACTCTCACCCCATGCCGCACCATCTCCAGATAAAATAGAAAGTACACCAATCTTAATCGCTCCACTTTCTTTCTGCCTATTCATAACGAACACGCCGGCGACAATAACAGCAATCACTACAAACCACAGCATGGTTCGGTTTTTATTCAGTTTCGGTTCGGTGTTGGGTTCCATATATCAAAAATTAGTTGATAATTCTTGCAAACTCTAAACTCTAATATCTAAATCCTAAACAAAACACAATTGTCAAAATCTAAAATCACAAACACGACTTTGTTTATATTTTATAAAATTAGAATTTGAAATTTGTTTAGAGTTTAGGATTTCGTATTTAGGATTTGTGGCGAGTTCTTACTCGCCTAGATACGCTTCAATAACCTCTCGCCTTGAAAGCACGTCTTGTGGTTTCCCTTCCGCCAAAAGCTCGCCCGAATCCAACACAAAAATATGGTCGGAGAGTTCTCGGATAAGTTCCATATTATGCTCCACGAGAATCTGCGTTTTTTCTTGTGCGCGAAGTTCTTTCATAACCGACACCACCACTTTCAGCATTTCGGGAAAGAGTCCCGCAAATGGCTCATCAAAGAAGATAATATCGGGATTCATCGCGAGTACACGCGCGATTTCCAGGAGTTTCCGCTGGCCATACGAAAGATTTTTGGCAAGCTCATTTCGCTTGTCCCAAATGCCGACTCGTTTCAAGACCTCTTCCGCTTTGGCAAGATGAAGTGTCCCGTGCTTTTCAAACAGCGCACCGAACACACTTCGCTCGGTCAGCACCACCAGTATGTTGTCTAACACCGGCATTTGTTCAAAGAGCCGAACATCTTGGAATGTTCGCGTGATGCCGAGTTCCTTGGTTTCGTACGGCTGAATTGCTCTCAGTGTTTCTTTCCCCGCAATCACCACTTCCCCACTATCAAGCGGAATAAATCCCGTTAGGAGATTGATGAGTGTGCTTTTGCCGGAGCCGTTGGGGCCAATCACGCTGGTTATCTTTCCTTTTTCAAAGGAAAGCGACAGTTTATCTACCGCTTTGACCCCATCGAAATGTTTGTAAATGTGGCGTGTTTCAAGAATCGGCATATTCACTTCAAATTCTAAATCCTAATATCTAAATCCTAAACAAATCGTAAATTACAAAATCAAAACCGCCAAATGAAGACTCGTGAGGTTTGAGGATTTGTGATTTGGAATTTGTTTAGAGTTTCGGATTTCGAATTTAGGATTTTCCGCAAAACGGCTTTCACGCCGTCAAAGTGCTTGTAGATATGCTTGGTTTGGAGAATAGACATACTAAAAACGATAGGTGGCATCGTCCTTCCAGTCAACATCAATGTCAGTTGCTCGCCTATCAGAACCGAGGGAAAATTGTATCCGAATGTTTCCTTTGCGAATCCTGTAGCGACTTAGCTTGCCTTCAAGTTTCTTCACGTCCAAACCGGCCAAATCACCTATGGCGATTTGCCCAAGAACTTCGTCGAGCATAGCACGACGTTTAGCGTCGAGCTTTCTTCGAAACTTTTCGAGCTTGTCGGGCATCTATTTCACGAAAACGCTTCAGTAATTCTCCGGCAGACATATTTCTGTATTTCCCTTTCGTGAGGTCAAGCATCGTCTCCCAATGCCCTTCATCACCCCATTCGTCAACCACCGGTACGACTTTAAATATAGGGCGGGAACGCCTCACCACGGTAAATGAGCGACCTCTATTAATGGCGTTTATATAATGTTCAGTATTCCCCCGAAGTTCTTTGAGTCCGATAATAGTATTCATACTATAAGTTTATCCTAAGATAATCTTAAGGTCAACCTGATTTTCGCCGCCGAGGTACGTGTATAGGTGTAATGACAATACCATCGTGTCTTTCAGAAATTGTTACTGGACTGCCAGCTTTTAGACCAAACCGCTTCACAAAATCAACAACCGCGCATCAAGCTGGCGCGGTATGACCGCCAGCTTGATGGCACTGCGGTAGTTGAACCCAGCACCATTTTTACCGAATGATGTCCTTGTGTAAACTATATGTTTGAGCAGTTTATTTCCCGTAGGATGGCAGATGTTCTTCTGTGAAAATGGTGCTGGGTTTATTATCTGCATTCCGCATCCATTCCAGCACTTTTTCGGAAAAGTGCTGGATATTCTGCGGGCAGATAATAACTTGGAATACGAATAGCCAAGCTGTTTCCCCACTCTTGGACTTTGGTAATCACCTGTACTTTTGCCGTCATGTCTAAAGTATATACCTATGTATCTACATTGGCAATCTTGATACCGCCCTGTTAGGACAGCTACTTCAGCTCCACAATCTCTCCGTTTCGCACGGTTCGGAGCGATACGGTAAGTTCCGCCTCGCCGTTTTCGTCAAAACTGAATGTTCCGATGGAACCCGTGAACTCCGTTTCCGAAAGCGCACGCTTCATTTTCTCCGGCTCGGTGCCAACTTCTCCTATTACTTTAGCGAGTGCAAGTAATGCATCGTGCGCCGCGGCGGCGGTCTCGGGATTCCCCGGCTCTTTTCCGAACCGCGAGATGAACCTTTGCTTCGCCTCTTCGGTGTACCCGCTAAAACGCGGAAACCACGCGCCCTCCAAAGACGCGGGATTTACCGAAAGCTCCACGGCCGACATAACGCTGTTTGTAAAGATGGGGGACGTGATGCCAAGTTTTCGCGCCTGGTCTGCCGCAACACCGATTTGCCCTTCAAACAAGTTGAGGAACACCGCGTCCGGTTCTGCCGCTTTGATTTTCGCAAGTTGTGTTCTGAAATCCTTTGAGTCGTTTGCTGTTTGTTCTACTACGCTGAATGTAGCTCCGACTGAATCTACTCTGCCTTTCAACACATTGAGAAGGTCAATGGTGTTCTCATGCGTTGCGGAAAGAACAGCGACTTTTTTGTAGCCGCGCTCTTGAATACCACTGAGAATAACCGAGGCGTAGTTATACGCGGTCGTCCATAACCGAAAGATGTATACGTTATCTTCGGTTGCCTTGAGCACTGATGCGGTATGCACGATAAGCGGAATGCCGATGTTGTCGGCAAGCGGCGCGATGGACATAACGACGGTTGACCCCATGGGACCGATAACTGCCGCGACCTTGTCAACGCTGGCAAGTTTCTGAAGCGCGGCCGGAGCTTTTTTCGGCTCCGTCAGCGGTACGTCTTCGTACACAAGTTCAATCTCACGCCCTTTGAGTACTCCCGATTCTTTAAGTTCCTCCAGCGCGAGCGCGAGCCCCTGCTGTGCGCTCTCGCCCCGAACCGCCCCCGTGCCGGTGAGCGAGGCAATCACCCCGATTTTAATGGGCGTATCTTTACTGTTGTCCGCAGAAAGAAACCACAGTCCTCCTACCGCAAGAATAGCAACGAATACCCAAAGCCGCATACTCTTTTTCTCCATAGTTGTCGCGCTATTTGTAATAGGGCGACTTTAGGCGACTGAAAGGGTAAAAACAACAAAATTGGCACAAAATGTATACGGCTTGTCAAATAGCTAGACTTATGGCTATAATATGCACATTAAAAAGCCGCCAATAATGCTGGCATTTCAACGGCTAAGGTGGGTTGGCCGTTGAATATGCGACTTAAACTACCGCCCCTCATTCCCCTCATTGGAAAGGAGGGGAGGAAAAAACTCTATGTCGCTGGAAAAAACGCTTAAAGAATTTGGTCTAAAGGAAAAGCACGCAAGGGTATATCTCGCGTGTCTTGAGCTTGGCTCGGGTTCGGTACTCAAAATCAGCAAAAAAGCCGTACTCCCCCGCTCCACTACCGAGGTTATTCTGAATTCGCTTCAGGAGAAGGGTTTTGTTTCTTCATTTAAAAAGAAAAACGCGAGGTACTTCAGCACCGAGGACCCGAAGAAAATAATTGCTGACGCCAAAACAAAAGCGGAGCTTCTGGAAAAAGCTCTGCCCGAATTCCGCGACCTGTACGCGCGTTCAAATGTCATCCCGACCGTCCGTTTCTACCACGGCAAAGACGGTATGAAAACCGTATTTCAGGAAATCATTGATGATACCTCGGCAAAAGAACTTCTCGCGTTCAGCTCAATTGATGACGTCTTTGAACTCTTGGGTAAAGACTTTACGAACTTCGTGCAAAAACGGGTACAGCGCGGGATGCGCTCCCGTGTCATATTGCGCGAATCAGAAAAAGCATGGGAGCGCGTTCGACTTGGCCATAGCGAACTTCGGCAAGTACGGCTTATCTCCCCAAATTACGAACATCACAGTTTGTTCTATGTCTGGGGCAAGAAAATCGCGATGGTATCGCTGAAACACGAGTGGAGTGTCCTGATTATTGAAAGCGAAGAACTCGCGAAATCCCAAAAAATGTGTTTTGAAGCCCTCTGGGACTCGCTTCCGATTCCGCAAAGACAGGAAACTACTCACAACACAGTGTTCAAAAACCAAACAAACTAGACAAACATTTCAAAACACAAAGAAAGGATAGCTTATAGTTTGTGTTTTACTTTTAATTTTGTGTTTTGTTTGGATTTTTGTGTACTGTGCTTTGTGTTTTCACAATTTGTATTCTCCCACCAACCCCTGTGGCCTGTAGAGCATCAGCACAATCAGCATAATCCCATACACCGCCTGCCGCGTCTGTGCGGCGATGTCGGAAGGAAATCCGACAAAGCGAAGAAATTCGGGAAGTAGGATGAGTACCACCGCGCCGATAACCGCGCCTTTGTTGGATGCGAGTCCTCCAAGAATAATCGCGGAGAGGATAAAGATGGATTCGCTTACCGTAAACGTGGACGGGTCAATGAAGGTAATGTACGAAGCGAAAAGCGCTCCCGCAATTGACGCGAGCATCGCCCCCGCCACAAACACGGCAAGCTTGTAGTAGAGCGTCCGATAGCCGAATACCGCGAGTGCTTCCTA
>JBBUCR010000088.1:0-3128 GCA_038057695.1 Patescibacteria group bacterium
AAATGCGTAACGCCGAGCGGGAAGTCCTTGCCGTTTTCAGAAAACGTTCCACGGAGCAGTAATTTATACCCTTCCCTCCCCTCCACACAACGCGGAAGTGAAGAAGGTGCTCCCGAGTAATACGCCACATCGTACGTCATTTCAAAACGACTGAACATGGCGACACCAAAAGGCTTGCCCATGACTTCCGCGTCAAAACCCGGGCAGGCAAGAGTGGCGGTTGGGACAAATTTACCCGTCATACCGAGCAATGTTTCAAAATACGGAACGTCCCGCTCCAAAAGCTCCTGGAAGCAGACGACATCGGGCTGTTCCCTTTTCAAAAACGACGAAACCGCTTCAATGTGGCGGTTCATCTCAATATTAACGGAAACAATCTTAATGCCGGTACGCTTCATATTTTAGAGTTGAAACATTCCGTTCTTGTAGACAACCCTTTCCGTGCCATCTTTCATATGCGCGGTGACGGTGCGGGGCGCAGTGGAAATAATATCGGTGTGCACCGATGAGTCGTTGTAGCCGAGATCTTCCCAGTCCTTCAGCGACATTTCGCCGGGGTCTTCAATGCAACAATCCTGATACGACTTCCCGAGCGCGAGATGCGTGTTGCCGTGCGGCCCTCCCACGTTTTCGTCAAACAGCGTCTCGGCCATAAATTTCGTGATACGCGAAAGGCGCTTATCGGTGAGCGAATACTCGCCGATTTTATCAGCGTTTTCGGTCGCGATCATCTGCTTCAGGACTTTTTCGTTCTTCCGCGCTTTGGCCTTCACTACCCTGCCGTTTTTGAACCAGATCTCCACGCCCTCAATGTGCACGCCGTAGCGGTAGAGCGGCTGGTTGAACCGTATCCACCCTTCCGTCCCGCGCCAATCGGGCGACGTGAAATGCTCAAAACTCGGAATGTTGCGCCCGCTTCCGCACATCCATTGCCGTTTTTCGCCAAGATGAATCCAAAGGTCAGCATCCGGACCCAGCACATGAAGCTTGTGAATCGGGAGCGCGTTCAGCTTCAGACGGATTTTTTCCATTGTCGCGTAGACACGCCGCCATTCTTTAATCGGGTCTTTCTTATCAAGGAAACAGGCTTTAATGATTTGTTTCCAGTATTCCTCCTCAGAAAGTCCCGCCTCTTTCGCCATCGCGGCCGTGCCGTAGAGTCCGATGGTCCACGTGTACTTGCCTTTGTTCTCCTTCTCACGCCGCCAGTCCATATACTGCTTCCACGCGAGTCCTCGCTTCATAATTTTTTTCGGGTCTATGCCTTCAAGTTCGTGCATATCCACTTCGCTCACCATAAACAGGGTGTGGTCCATTTCGTCCACGAGCCCTCGCGCGTATGTGCGCGGGAAGAATTCCAGCTGATGCGGCTTCGCGAGTTCAAAAAACATCCGGTCAAATGGAAACCGGTCGCCCGAATCGGGACGGTAATCGGAAATGATATGCCCTCCCGCCTTGATAATGGCGCGCTTTAATTCCATAAACAGCGGCTTCGCCGCTTCATAGCAAACGAGGTGCACGACTTCACCTTTTTTGATTCCCTTTCCGCCGTTCAGGGCGAAGTTGACAAGCACATCAGAATAGCGTTCCAAAATTTTTTTAGGGGGGGTATATGAAGAATGATTCATGTTTTAAGATTTATGATTTAAGAATGATACGAGGTAACCTTAGCATAAAATCTCTTTTTGCCAAACAAAAAGCCCGCCAGATTGTTTTGGCCAGGACTCTTCAAGGAAAGTTTTGACAGATTCACACTTCATTTACGGCGCTTGTACATTCTGTCGCGCCGGTCAATGTAATGCACTGTTATAGTCCGGCCCGACACCGCATGGGTATATGCGATACGCCAGTCACCGACGCGCAATTTCGAGAATTCGCGCCAGTCGCCGTGAAGCGGCAACGCGGTTATCTCGTCTCCATGAAGTTCAAACCAGCTTAATTTATCAAGAATACGGCGGCGTACTGAAGCATCAAGCGCCACGATGTCGCGGCGCGCACGTTCATCAAACTCAACTGTCCAGCGCATGAGGGAAAATCATCAGGAGTAACGGTAGCGCAATTCCGCAAGGGTAAAACGTTTGCCATTGCTCTTTTTTGCAAGCCGCAAACGGCGTCTTGCGTACGCCGAAAGCTCCAGCCCAGCATCAGGGTCGGTAAGTAACTCCTGCACTGCGGCAAGCACTTCACGTCGGACAGACATGCGCAATCGCGGTGTCAACATTGTGTTGCTCATAACGCCATAGTATCAAATTACTGAAGAAAGTCCATTGTGAATGCGCAGAAATTTTGCAAAACAAAAAGCCCGCCAAGATGTCTTGGTTGGGGCTCTTCAGTGCCTTTCGGCGAAGTTTTCATAAGGGAACGTATAACCCTTTGAAAGAACAAATCCGAAAAGAATGGATTGGTGGAGCGGGTTTGCTTGCCCGCTCCACCCGACCTTTCCCGATTATTCGGGACGTCTTGTCTCCATTGCCTAAAAAGCCCAAGGAAGGGCTTGGTTGGGCCGTAGAAATAGATTAAAGATTCAGGATTTAAGATTTAAGAAAAAATCAATGGTCGTATAGATGGCTATGTGTATCAATATCAATCAATCGGATAGTGTTTTCGTCGTACTGTTCGTACACAAGACGATAATCTCCGGTAATATTAATGCTCCGGTAATTACAAAGCGGCCCTGATAACGCGTGATTATTAAGCCGTATATCGTATTGGTGCTCAATAAAAAGCTCCAACCGCGCCATAAACGCTAGCTGTATCGATTTAGGGAGCCGTTTAATTTTTCTTTTGAAGGGCCTGCTGCGAGTAATTATCATCTGTGGAGCCCTAAATCCTTGAATAGGTCTGCGGCATTATAAAACTTCGGTTGATTTTTTTCAGCATTCATTTCCAGACTTATCCTTCTCCACAACGCGATTTTGGCGCGAGTAGGTTTTAGTTCCGCTGAAACAACGACTTCTTTGTCACGCACGAACTGACGCATAAGAGCCGTAACTACAGTGGTGAGTGGCAAGCCGAGCCCTTCTGCGGCTCGTTTAGCGTCATCTCGCAACTGTCTATTGATTTTTACGGTCAGTGTTGTATTCATACCATTATACTACTCTTGGTAAGATAGAAAGTCAAGGCCCTAT
>JBBUCR010000089.1:0-5778 GCA_038057695.1 Patescibacteria group bacterium
AGCGCGCCATTCGCGAATGTTTCGCGGCTGGAAGCTTTGTGCGTGAGCTCCACACGCTCGCCGTTCGCGGCGAAGATGACTGTGTGGTCTCCGACCACATCTCCGCCTCTGAGCGAGTGCATACCGATTTCGGTGTCGGTTCGCGCGCCGACCATGCCACTTCGGCCGTGTCGGACCACCCCTTTGAGCTGTTGCTTGCGCACCTCGGCGAGGATTTCTCCGAGTGTGGCTGCTCGCAGTTTCTAAGAAGGGAAAGAAGGCACGCAATAAGCGGGGCGTTCTTTCCTGATGCATACACAGTTCCTTTACTTTGGAGACCGCCCCGACTATAGTTGGGGCGGTTTTCGTTAACGGTTCACTTTCCTCCGAGAGACGTTCTTTGGGGAAAACGGAGCCTCCAACGGAGGAAGTCTTTAGTTCATCACAAACAAACCACAAGGGAATCACACTATGCAGACGCAAAATTCCAGTTTTCGAAGTTTTCGAGGTGCTTTCACGGCAATCGTCACGCCCTTCACGGCTTCAGGCATGCTTGATGAGGCACAACTTCAGGCACAAATTGAGCGGCAGGTCGCGGGAAGTATCAACGGAATCGTCCCTGTCGGGACGACCGGAGAGTCTCCGACGCTTGATTTTGATGAGCACATCAGAGTCATCAAATGCGCCGTGAAGTACGCGAGCAAGAAGATGCTTGTGCTTGCGGGTACGGGAGCGAATTCCACAAAAGAGGCAATTGAGCTTACCAAAGCGGCGGAGGGCGTCGGTGCGGACGGCTCTCTTCAAGTCTGCCCCTACTACAATAAGCCATCGCAACAGGGAATCTTTGAGCACTTTTGCGCCGTCGCGGATGCAGCCCGCCTTAAGCTTATCCTCTACAATATTCCCGGCCGGTGCGGGATTGATATTACGGTTGAGACCGTCTGTCGGCTCCAGAGGGAGAGACCGGAGAGCATCGTTGGTATCAAGGTTGCCAACGGAAGCTGTGACTACGTGACCGAACTTCGGGCACGGCTCGGTCCGGATTTCCATATCCTCTCTGGCGACGACTCGCTCACGCTCCCGTTCTCGGCGGTAGGAGCGAACGGTGTCATCAGTGTCGTGTCTAATGTCGTGCCGGAGATGGTCGCGGAGATGTGCCGTATGCTGTATGTCGGCAATTTTGCATCGGCGCGGGAGACGCACGCGAGGCTCTATAAGCTGACCAAAAGCTTATTCATCGACGGCAACCCCGTCGGAGTGAAGTCCGCGATGATGCAACTTGGTTTGGATAGCGGGGTGGTCCGCCTTCCCCTGACTCCTGTGAGTTGTGTGACCGCGTCCGTGATTCAACGGGAACTCGTTACCCTCGGACTTTTGAAGTAATAGGAGTTATGGTTTTAGGATTTAGGAAAAGAAAGGAGGAATCAAAGCAGGCAGGCCTATGGAGGTCTGCCTTTTCTTTTCTGACACTTTTGGCAAAAAGAAAAGGCGATTCGGGTGAATCGCCTTATTCGTGACAGAGCTACTTTTTGGGTTTGGCCTTTCCCTGTTCAGTCAGTGCAGAGCGCTTGATGAAGCGTCTGCATCGCTTGTCTGAATCTCGCGTTTTCCACACCAATGATGACACTGAGCTGGCTTGAGCCTAGATTAATCATCTTGATGAGGATATGCGCTTGCCGAAGGGATGAGACTATGGTCGCAAGTGTTTCTTCGCCTCGTACGGACTTACCAACTACCGCTATGAGAGCCATCTCATTCCGGACAATCTGGATGTTGTCAGGAGTGCAATCGGTTTGCAGTCCTTGACGTACCGTTTCCAGTCGTCCATTGAGTTCGCTGTTTGCGACCACAATTGAAAGAGAATCAACGCTTGACGGCATATGCTCCACGGACACCCCGTTGTTCGCGAAGACGGCAAGCGCCCGCTCCGCAAAACCACGTTCCTCGTTCATTCCAGCCCGCTCAAGCGTCACTCGCGTGAAGCCCTCGCGACCGGCGATGCCCGTTATATTGTGCGGGTTTTCGTGGAGCGACTGGTCCGGACAGATAAGCGTTCCGCCTTTTTCGGGCTCAAATGTGGAGAGTATCAGAATTGGGATTCCCGCTTCACGCACAGGGAATACTGTTTCTGCCTGGAGTACGTTTGCTCCCGCGTACGAAAGTTCCCGTACTTCACGGAAGGTAAGCCTTGGAATCTGCCGCGTGCCGGAAACGACTTTCGGGTCCGCCGTAAGAAATCCCGGCACGTCCGTGTAGTTGAGATAGATACCCGCACCTACTCCTGCAGCGACAATTGCCCCTGTAATGTCGCTACCGCCCCGCGGAAACGTCTTAATCGTTTCGTCAGGCAGGGCTCCGTAAAAACCAGGGATAATCGCGGGTCCCTGTTCTGCCACCGTCTGGAGTTTTCGCTTCGTTGCTTCTCTGTCGAATTTCCCTCTGGCAGTGAAGCAGATGCATTCCGCCGCATCAATAAACGTGAATCCAAGGAAAGTCGCGGCGATTTTCGCGGAGAGATACTCTCCTCTGCTTGCGACCCAGTCTCGCGACTGGCCGGATGCGATACCTTGCCGGATTGCTTCCAACTCCGCTTCGACAGTAACCGATGTCCCAAGAACCAAGGTTCTGAATTTTTCGGCAATGATGGCGAACGTATTGACGAACGGGACATTATTGGACGCTTCCTGGTGGGCAAGGAGGAGCAGGTCGGTGACCTTCTGGTCATCTTTCTGCGCTTTCCCTGGAGCCGATACCACGACATATTTGATGCGAGGGTTGGCTTGAACGATATTCCGTATGAGTTGAAGCCGCTCTTGTGTTGCGATTGAAGAACCGCCGAATTTGGCGACGGCAGTTTGAGATATGGTTTGCATAGGTTACAGGTGTACTTCCAGAATCCAGTCGTTGTAGGTTATGGGGGTGATGATGACTTTCTCTTCTGCTGTTGTCCGCAACAAGACAAACGGGCAATCTTCGTTGTTGGTGATGCCGGTGATTTCCTGAATGCTGTAGAGGCTTGCCCACGCGAATACTCGCTCCTTGAGGGAAGCAATGCAGGCAACGAAGCTTTTTCCGGCCGCGTTACATCGAAACACTTCTTTTTCGTTCGCTTTGAGCTGAAGGTCAGGTCGTCCGATGACGAGTGTGGCAAAGTGCGTCAGTGCACCGCCCTGCTCTTTTCGCCGTACGATAACGACGCCGATATCCATTGGGATAGTCATAAAAGTAAGATTGAGTTTTCAACGAGCCTTTCGGTACCGTGCCGAAAGAAAAACTCTCAACCGTCGTGGTTGAGAGTTTTTCTTTGGTGCCGTGCCCCGTAGTGACTTGTCTACTACTGGGTGTCGTTAGGAGTGCGGGGAGTTTAACAGTACCAAAAAGAAGCCCTCAACAGAGTGCCCTTCTTCGTAGTCTTGGTCGCAATGGCTATCCGCTGCATATAGGACCACTCTAACATAGCCTATTATTTCTGCAACTATCTCTGTGGTACTATGATACGCATTCTCACCAAGAACTCATATGGACGAACAACGCTATACCATTGAAGCCATTATTCCGGTTGACGCGGTGGAAGACGAAATACTGGAACGGGCGGCCTCGTTACATTGCCTTGCGGATTTTGGCACCGCGGAAACGCTCGTAAAGGAAGCAAAGAAGAGGGGTCTTCGTCTGCTTCCCGCGGCCAAATTTGAAAGTATCCCCGGCAAGGGAGCCAAAGCGCATATTGATGGAATGGAGGTCCGTGTAGGCAGTCCGAGACTTCTCGTTGAAGAACGAATTGCAGTGCAGGTTTCGTTTGCGGAAACGATACGCATGCACGCGCGAGAAGGGAAGACTGTGATAGTAGTACTCTCGGGCCGCAGTCTTTCCGGCGCGATTGCGCTTTCTCCTTTTATAGGACCAATCGCAGTCAACGCAGGTGCGCCGGCGCAAAAGCAAAAGGAGCCAGCTCTTAGGCGCGTCTTCGCGAAGTTTTTTGGAATTGCGCCATAAAGAGAAGTTGCGATACTATGCGTCTATCATGCGGTTTCTTTCCGCCGTTATTTCACTCGCACTCTTGTGCACGGGTCTTTTCGTGTCGTTCCTTATTCTTTTCTTCATTTAACCATTTGCGTTTCCGTTCCTTCGGGTGTAGCGTGTAATACTGGGGGTAAAAATCCGAAATTCGAATGTCGAAATCCGAGACAATATCTAAATTCAAAATCCTGATTCTTTTAACCTCTGGATTTTGTGCTTGAAATTTGTTTCGGATTTCGCGCTTCACGCTTCGAAATTAATCAAATATGAAAATCATAAACGAAAAAATCAGCTCCTTTCTTCAGAAGGTTGAATCACTCAAGAAAGAAGGTGGCGTTGACCTCTCCGCGGCGGAGGACCTCTCGCTCGCGGTGATGAATCTCATTTCCCTTGAAGAACATTTTTTCTTCACGGGAGCGAAGACAAAAGACGCTTCGTATTACGACCTTTCGGGCGAAATCCGCGCCATGCGGACGCGCCTTATGGAAGGGCTGGTGGAAAAGCATGAGGGAGAGACATGGTGTTCAACCAAACACCTTCTCTCGGCGACCATGCGCCTCATTGAAACAGGGAACCGATATATCGCTTCAGGTGACAAGAAAAAAGCTGAAGGGCTGTTCGCCGACGCGTACCGCCTCTACACCATTTTCTGGGCACTCAAGACCAAGCTAGTGTCCGCCAGCACGCTTGCCGCAGAGGGCAAGAAAGCAAAGGAGGAAGGATGGTCGCTTGAACAACTGGTAAATAAATTGGCGGATTGCTGTGATGAAAAATGAAAGATTGAAAAATCAAAATGCAAAACGATATGTTAAGACTTAAAGTCTTTCCCGTCATCGTCTTTATTATTTTAATTTTTGCAGTTTCCATTTTCATTTTCCGTCCTGCAAGGAGTGACACAACAGGAACCCTGGATTCCTTCGCTCAATGTCTTGATGACAATGGGTTTATTATATATGGCGCGTACGGGTGTCCGCACTGCCAGCGCGAGAAAGCGGCGTTCGGCGACTCATTCAAATATGCACCGTACATGGAATGTACCGAGGGGCCGGGGACGGCGCAGTGCACTACCGCGGGCATGAGGGGATACCCCACGTGAATTGCCGCGAACGGCAGAAAGTTTGAAGGCGAGCAGGGGATACAAGGTTTGTCCAAGCTCAGTTCCTGTCAGCTTCCTGAAGTGATTCCCGCTCAGTAATGAGTTCGGTGGATAATGATTGGTGTACGCCTTTTCTGTGTCGTTCCCTTGAAAAAGGGAATCCAGGAACGTTTGATAAAGTCTGGATCCCCGCATTCGCGAGGATGACAGAAAAAGTGAGTTATTCACAGAACCCATAACGGAATATTGACACAACAGGTGTATCTGTGGTACCTTATTTTCGGTACTTTGAAATACTTTCGGATTTCGCCATAGCAGAAAATAGCTTATTTCAGGCTGTTTCCTGCTGTGGCGAAGTCTGAGACCAGCCAGTACAGCATGTCCGAAAAACTGTAAAAACGGAAAGGCCAAGTTTTATGGCAACTGAACAACAGATTCCCAAGCTCGCCGGGTCATTGGTCGCGCACCAGGGCGGTTTCTCCGCTTTGTCAACCGAAGATAGCCAGTGGGTGATTAGCGAAACAAAAAAAGCAATCGCGCTCTTTTGCGAAGCGGTTAAGAACCGAGCAAAAACTGCCGCGAACAAACTGCTCGAGTTTGTGGAATCGGTCACGCTCCCCTCCGTGAAGAAGTTCGTCGCCGACGACCACTTCAAAGACGGCGAAGCCGTTGAAGGCGTCATCATT
>JBBUCR010000090.1:0-5564 GCA_038057695.1 Patescibacteria group bacterium
CCTCGTAAATTTTGGCGGATGGAATTTCTCCGGCGATGATTTTGCAGAAAATACAATCTTCGTATTTTTTTTGGTTAGCCATAGTGGTCGGTTACTTGTGAATACATGATACAATCTTTCCATGCCGAAATACAAGCTCGCGCCTACGCCGGACAGTGAGACAGAGACAACCCTTCTTGCGTACTCGCCGCTCGTGCGGCAGCTTTTGTACGGACGGGGGATACAAACGGCGGAAGAAGCTGAGAAGTTTCTGAATCCACACTATGAAAACCATACCCACGACCCGTTTTTGATGAAAGATATGGCGAAGGCGGTGGAGCGGATTTTGCGGGCGGTGCGGAATGATGAACGTATCGCAATTTTTAGCGATTATGATGCTGATGGAATTCCTGGCGCGGTGGTGCTACACGACTTCTTTAGGCGCATCGGGCATCTCAACTTTGAAAACTATATTCCCGACCGGCACGGCGAAGGCTTCGGTCTTAACAATTCAGCAATTCAGCAATTGAACAATTCCGGAGTGAAACTCCTTATTACAATTGATTGCGGAATCACCGACACTGAAGAAATCACACACGCAAACGAACACGGGATTGACGTGATTGTCACCGACCACCATATCCCCCTTAAAAAAGGAGGTGGCGAGTCTGCGAGCCGGGGGTCGGTATCCCCCTTACCAAAGGGGGTGTCGAAGGCGGGGGTTGTAACACCCCTCCTGCCGAATACGGCAGCGCCCTCCTTATTAGTGGAGATAACCCTCCCCGCCGAAGACGGCGGCCATCCCTTTGTTAAGGGAGATTCACTTCCTTCGGCTTTTGCCATTCTGAATCCCAAACAATCCGATTGCTCCTATCCCGAAAAAATGCTCTGCGGGTCAGGCGTCGTATTTAAGCTCGTGCAAGGTCTACTCGCTGAAATACGCCGCCAACCTACGACCTACGACCTACAACTCACAACTGGATGGGAAAAGTGGCTCCTCGATATGGTAGGATTAGCTACATTGTCGGATATGGTTCCATTAACTGGCGAAAACAGAGTTTTTGCGTATTACGGACTGAAAGTCTTGAAAAAGTCTCCACGAAAGGGATTGAACGAACTCATCTCCGTACTGAAGCTGAACCGCGCGGACATTACTGAAGATGACATAGGATTCAGCATCTCGCCGCGCATCAATGCCGCGTCCCGTATGGGAATCCCGATGGATGCGTTCCGCTTGTTTGCGACAACCGATGACCACGAAGCATCCACCCTTGCAAAGCATTTGGACAAAATAAATACCGAGCGCAAAGGAAAAGTAGCTTCACTTGTCAAAGAAGTGCGGAAGCATGTTGAAGAGCGCGGACAACGGCCGGTTGTTGTCGCGGGAAATCCGAATTGGCGTCCGGCCCTCCTCGGACTTGTCGCGAACTCGCTCGCGGAAGATATGCGATGCCCCGTGTTCCTTTGGGGCAGAGGGGAGAGTGTCGTAGAACTTAAAGGCTCGTGCCGCGCGGGTGGCTCGGTGGACCTTTCGCTTATGATGCACGAAGCCCGCGCGGTATTCAGCGACTTTGGCGGACACCGCGAAGCCGGAGGATTTTCAACGACGCTTGAAAAAGTTCATCTGCTTGAGCAAGAACTTGAGCGGGCGTATGAGAAAGTGCGAATAAATACGGAAATATCCGAACCGCAATATATTGTGGACGCGCGGCTGTCGCTTGAAGAAGTGAATTGGGACTTGTGGCGGGATATTTCAAAAATGGCGCCGTTCGGAGTTGGAAATCCGAAGCCGTTGTTTTTGTTTGAAGGGGTTATGCCGCGCGCGGTTGAGCAATTTGGAAAAGAAAAACAGCATCTCAAACTCATTTTTGAGAAGCAGAATGGCGAAAAGGTCTCGGCGATAAAGTTTTACGCAAAACCCGAAGATTTAGGTTTAACCTCACGGCGTGAGGTTAAACCTAAAGTTAACCTTCTCGCCCACCTTGAAAAATCCTCGTTCGGAAACTATCCGGAGTTGCGGTTGCGGATTGTTGATTTAGTTTGATAGTTTGCTATAGTAATTTCAGTTTACGGAAAGGATTCAGTATGAAAAAAGACGCAGAAACACCACAATCCAAAGAAGAACAACAGCTTCGGACCGCAAAGGACTTATTCACACGAGTTCTTGAGTGCAAACCGCACGATAAGGATGCAAAGAAGATACTCCAAGAGATTAAATGTCGTATTGCGCGTTTCCGAAGATAGTTTTCTATCTCACGATGGTTTACAAGCTCGAAGCGGTTCGAGCTTTCTTTTTGCCAGATTTTTGGTATTATTATAGGTATATGACTATCGTAACCATTCCAAAAGAGTTTTCTAAAACAGCGCAACTTGTTGCGGTTCCGTCTTTTGTATATAAGGAATATACGGCAATACAAAAAAAGATAAAAGGCGCTAAAACCGTTCGTTCTACTGCTTCCGAGCGGCATCTTATCGCGCGCGGCCGCCGTGAATTCAAACGGGGTCAATTCGTTTCTCTAAACGAGATTTGATATGCCGTGGCGAATTGATGTTGCGGACAACACAAACAAATTTTGGTGAGGATTCCCCGCAAAGATTGTACGCGGATAAAAGCCGTTCTACAGAAAATGACAGAGAATCCGTACGAAGGTGACCTGGCAAAATTGAAAGGCGATTTGGTTTGGCGAAGGCGTATCGGTTCGTACCGGATATTTTTTGAGATATATGAGTCGGAGCGAATTGTTCGGGTTTATGGTATTGAACGGCGAACATCAAGTACTTATTAAATCTCCTCGCTCACCTTGAGAAATCCATCTTCGGAAACTATCCGGAGTTGCGGTTGCGGATTGTTGATGTAAGTTGAACTTTGTGATAGTTTTGTTGGAGATTTTGAAAAGGAGCGATTATGAAAAGAATGACAACGAGAAAGGCGGAAAGAATCGTTCGGAGATTAAGCCCCCTAAAATTCCTAAAAGAAAAGAGCGCGCGCGAATTAGATATTTCCTCGTTTACGCATATGAATATGCTGGAAATGAGGGGGGGGGGTGGCGGATTATTGGATGGGCATATGCTTCTGATGTTCAACAGCGGGATATGTGTGAGTATGTTTGCATGTTTGAAAATGAGGATGGATTTCAATTGTGGTCTCATGTTAGTTCATTCCTTTTTACTTGCTGTGCGGAACGCGTTTGTGAAAAAGTTACAAACAACAAGTAGTGTAAGTAGGTTCGGCGCAATCCGAACCTTTCTTTTTTGCTACTGTTTGATGTTATACTTTCTTATTCATAAATCCTAAATCATGGATCCTAAATCTTACGACATTGTTGTGTTTACCGACGGTGCGGCGCGGGGAAATCCGGGGCCGGGCGGATTCGGCGCGATTATCATCATGCCGAAGATTCAAGATTCAGAAAGCAAGACTCAAGAAGTTGAAGAATTGGGCGGAAGAGAAGAACACACGACCAATAATCGCATGGAATTGACCGCCGCGATTGAGGGCCTTAGAGGTTTGACCTCAAATCGGGAGAGAGGTCGAACCTCGAAGACCGTTGTTTATACCGATTCTAGTTATCTCATTAACGGCATCACCAAGTGGATTCACGGCTGGCAGAAAAATAATTGGAAGACCAAAGCGAAACAAGATGTGGAAAATAGAGACCTTTGGGAGAAATTACTTACGGCAAGCAAGGACAAAAATATACAGTGGAAACAAATAGAAGGACACGCGGGGGTGATGGGGAACGAGCGGTGCGATGAAATTGCCACAGCGTTCGCGGACGGAAAGAATCCAGAACTCTATTCTGGTGTTCTTGAGAATTATGGAATAAGGAACATTTTGGAAATTTCTCGAGGTCTGACCTCGGGTCGGGAAAGAGGTCAGACCTCAAAAAACCGTTCGCGCGCGGCGGCATACTCGTATGTAAGTATAGTTGGAGGAGTTGTACAGACTCACAAAACCTGGGCGGAGTGCGAGAAACGAGTGAAAGGCGCGCGCGGCGCGAAATATCAGAAAGTGTTTTCTGAAGGGGAAGAACGCGCGCTTTTTGAAAAATGGAATAATTGAACATATGTAAATAAGGAAGCTATAGCTTCCTTATTCACATATGGGTGTTGCATGACTGATAAGATATTATATAGCGTTTTATTCGGATTTGTCGCTGGGATCTTTACGCGGTCGTTTGTTGATTTCGGCGCCGGTTTTTCGCTGTTTCTGATTTTGCTCGGAGTAGTGTTGTTTTTAGTGGGGAAAATTGCGCCCCCCGATTTTGATTTTTCCGAAAAATCAAAAGCGGGGGGCGGTTTCGCACTCCTTGCCGTTTTTCTTCTCGCCACCGGGCTTGGAGTTTTGCGGTATGACTTCGCGGACCGCGCGGCGGTTCGGTTCGCGCTTGACGAGTATTTTGGGCAGACGGTTTCGCTTGAAGGAGCGGTGATTGACGAGCCGGACGAACGGGAAGATGTTACGCGGCTGACGCTCAAACTCCAAACCTTGACCCTTGGAGAAATTGAAAGACCGATCAAGGCGAAAATACTTGTTACCGCCGGCAGAGAGCCAAGATATTTTTACGGCGACCGCTTGTCAATTTCGGGTATGCTTCAAAAACCCGAGAACTTTTTGGACGAAACCACGCAGCGCGAAGTTGATTATCAGAGTTTCTTGGCGAAGGACGGCGTGTACGCCGAAATGTTCAAGCCGCGCATCGCGATTCTTTCGCGCGGAGAAGGTAATCCGGTCGTAGAGGTCCTGTTCGCGTTCAAACGCGTCTTCATAGGCCATCTCAATACGCTCATTCCCGAGCCGCACGCGTCTTTGCTCGGGGGACTCATTGTCGGGGCGAAACAGTCGCTTGGCAAGGAGCTCCTTGATGATTTCAGAACGGTCGGCGTGATTCACATCGTCGTGCTCTCCGGTTACAACATCACGATTATCGCTTATTTTATTGAATGGCTTTTCTCGCGGTTCCGAAGAAATCTCCGGCTTCTCCTCGCGGCAAGCTCCATGATTCTTTTCGCCGTCATGGTCGGCGCGTCCGCGACCGTGGTGCGGGCAACTATTATGGCGCTTCTCGTTATTCTTGCCCGAGCCACCGGCCGGCTCTACGCGGTCACCCGGGCGCTCCTTATCGCCGGTTTTTTCATGTTGCTTCACAATCCGAAGATTTTGGTATTTGATGTGTCGTTTCAGTTAAGCTTTCTCGCCACCGTCGGTCTTATTTTCGTGTCGCCGATTATTGAACCGCGGGTTACATGGGTAACAAAAAAGTGGGGCATGCGCGAGATTGTCGTTGCCACCATCGCCACCCAATTATTCGTCTTGCCTTTTCTTTTGTACCAGACCGGCGTTCTCTCGCTCGTGTCGCTTCCGGTCAATCTTTTGGTGCTCTCGGCGATTCCCATTACAATGCTTTTCGGATTTCTCGCGGGTATACTTGGGTTTGTCGCGTCGTGGTTCGCCGTGCCGTTTGCGTTTGCGGCATATGCGCTTCTCGCGTACGAACTTTTTGTCGTAGAGTGGTTCGCGCGATTCCCGTTCGCGGCGGTTACACTTTCGTCTTTTCCATTATGGTTGGTAATGTTTTGCTACG
>JBBUCR010000091.1:0-2138 GCA_038057695.1 Patescibacteria group bacterium
TCCCGCGACGACGCGGGCGACGCGCCGGACACCGAGCATCTTCTGGTCAAACTCTGGGCGAACACGGTCCCCACGCCCACCTCCCGCGCGACGGTTTCCTCCTCCCCCACGTGAACCCCCCATTCCCACGCGACCGCTATTGCCGCCGCGGCGCCCACCATCAAATCCGCCCTGGCGGGAAGCGGGACGAGCAGCCGGTGCCGGCGCAGAAATGACGGGAGTTTTTACTTCTCCTGCCGGTGCATCTTTTGTGATTGTTGGTTCAACGTCTGACATAGATAAAATAGCTTTTAGCTGTTAGGTTCTAGCTTCTAGTTTCAAGATTTTCTAGAAGCTAAAAGCTAGAACCTAGAACCTTCTCAAAACTTCAGTCCTCCTTCCCGCGCGCCATCCGCGAGAGCCTTGATTGCCCCCGCATACAAATACCCCCCGCGGTCAAATATCGCTTTTTCTATTTTCTTTTCCTGCGCTTTCTTCGCGATAGTTAGTCCGACCGTCTTCGCTTTCTCAGCACTTGACCCCTTGAGGGAAACCGAGGACGCGGAAGCAAGCGTTGCCGCTTTCTCGTCATCAATAAGCTGGGCGGAAATGAATCGGTTGGAGCGGAAAACGGACAGGCGCGGGCGCACGGCGGTACCGCTTACTTTCGCGCGAATACGGCGATGCCTTCGCATTCTCTTTTCTGTTTTTTGGTTTACGGTGCTCATGATAGCTTCTAGCTTCTAGCTTCTAGCTTTCAGTCCGAGGAGTCTTCCTAGAACCTGAAACCTAACAGCTAAAAGCTTCTTTAGGTAGTTTTCTTCCCCTGCTTCCTTCGGATAACCTCCCCGTCATACCGGATTCCCTTTCCTTTGTACGGCTCGGGTTTCTTCTGTGAACGGATTTTCGCGGCAAACGCTCCGACGGCTTCAATGTCCGCTCCACTTATCGTGAGAACTCCCTTCTCCGAAACAACTTTTAGAGTTTTAGGAATTGGCATTTTGACTTGGTGTGAAAATCCGAGATTCAGTATGAGTTCAGAGCCTTTCACTTCCGCTTTGAAACCGATACCTTCGACGATAAGCTTCTTCACGAACGCCTCGCGGCTACCCGCAATCATGTTACGGATATGCGCGACAGTCGTGCCGACAAGCATTTTGGTTGTAAGAGTGTCATCTTCCGGCGAGAGAGAGATGCCGCCATCCTTAATTACGATGGAAACGAACGGCGAAAATGTTCTCGTGAGCGTCCCCACGGGACCTTTGACGGTAAGCATCCTGCCGCCGAGAGTAACCTCGACTTTTTCGGGAATAAGTATTGGTTTTTTCGCTAAACGACTCATATAAAGTAAAACTAATCTGCGAATAACTAATGCTACCAATACCTGCGAATCAGACTTTCTTATTCGTTGGTATTCGTAGATTCGTTCACCTTAGTTGATTGGTTTTAATTAGTGGCTACCAAATTTCAAACAATACCTCTCCTCCAACTCTTGCCGCCCGTGCGTCGGTGTCGCAGAGTACACCTTTCGGGGTGGAGAGCACCGCGGTTCCGAAACCACTCCGTATCAGGCGAATTTCCCGCGCTTTTTTGTACACGCGCTTTGAAAGATGGGAAACGCGTCTTGCCCCTGTAATACGTTCCGCCTTACCGACGGACGCGGGCAAGATACATTCCAATTCGCGCCCTTTCTTTGTTTTCTTTGAAGAAACAAGGTAACCCTTCTTCTCCAAAGCGGCGGCAATTGCCGCGACAATCCCGGAGTAGGGAAACGTAAAAGATTCCTTGCCGGTTTTACTGGCAGTCTTGAGTGTATTTAAAAAATCGGCTATTGGATCCATATATGTAATAAATTCGAAATTCGAATATCGAAATCCGAAACAATATCTAAATTCTAATTTTATAAATTTTAAACATTTCGAGATTTTGAATTTGTTGAGGATTTCGGATTTCGCGCTTCGGATTTCCAGATGTTACCACGACGACTTTTTCACCCCGGGTATCATGCCCTCATTGGCGTATTCGCGGAAACAAATGCGGCAGAGTCCGAAGTCGCGCATAAACGCCCGCTTACGGCCGCAACGGAAACAGCGCCGCACGATGCGGGTACTGAATTTCGGCTTCTTTAGAGCCCTTGCTTTGGTTGAGGTCTTGGCCAT
>JBBUCR010000092.1:0-1898 GCA_038057695.1 Patescibacteria group bacterium
ATCCAGCGGTAGGGCCGTATATTCTGGATTGCTTCGTCATTCCGCTTCGCTTCATCCCTCGCAATGACGGCTTCACAAAGCCGTGAGAGGAGGGGCGTGGAGAGTTACACTGTCTTAAATCATCCCCCGCGAAAGCGGGGGTCCAGAAAATGGCATTTTATATGACTGAAACGGTTTTTTGCCCTCGTTGTACATTCCCACCCGCTAGCCGTACAATTGAACGGTATGACGACGAAAGCTGTAAAAAAAGAACCTGCCTCCGCTACTCCTCCGGATGGAAATGATGTCTATCTTGACCAAGCCCTGCGTCCTTCGCGCTGGGACGACTATATCGGACAGGAAAATATCAAAGAAAACCTCCGCATTCTGCTTCAAGCGGCCAAGGAGCGCAAGCACGCGCCTGAGCACCTGCTCTTCTACGGCCCGCCGGGGCTCGGCAAGACCACACTCGCACACCTTATCGCGAAGGAGATGACGGCGCAGATGAAGCAGACCTCGGGACCCGCGATTGAAAAGGTTGGCGACCTTGCCTCGGTACTTACGAATCTAGAAAGCGGAGATATTCTCTTCATTGATGAAATTCATCGCCTCGGGAAACAAATTGAAGAAATTTTGTATCCTGCGATGGAATCGGGACGTTTGGATATCATTATCGGCAAAGGGCCGAGTGCACGCACAGTCCAGCTTGAGATTCCGCCGTTCACGCTTATCGCCGCGACTACCCGTATCGCGATGCTCTCTTCCCCACTCCGCTCCCGCTTCAGTGGCGGGACGTTCCGTTTGGAGTACTACACGGAAGCGGAGATAGAAAAAATTCTACGGCGCTCGGCGAAAATCCTTGGCATTGAATCGCAGGACGGCTCGCTTAAGGAAATCGCCACCCGGAGCCGGTTTACACCCCGTACTGCCAACTATCTACTGAAACGCGCGCGCGACTTCGCGCAAGTTGGTCGTCGTCCCCTCACGAAAGAATCCGTGAAGGAAGCTTTAAAGCTTCTTGGAGTGGATGAACTCGGCCTCCACCCTTCCGACCGCAGTCTTCTTACCGTCCTTATTGAAAAATTCGGCGGCGGCCCCGTCGGCCTCAACACGTTAGGCGCCGCGCTCTCCGAAGAAGAGGCGACCATTGAAGACGTCCACGAACCCTATCTCATTCAGCTCGGCCTCTTGGAACGCACCCCCCGCGGCAGACGCGTCACCCCAAAAGCTTTCGAGCACCTAGACGGTTTGAAACGGACATTGATATAGGCAATCCTTGCCAAGAAGCCCATAGTGTAACGTAATTGACTTTTGGCCGTCTTTGTCTATAGTGGGTGCCCTGATTGCACTTGATATCCCCATAGAGAGAGGTTGATATCCAGCTATAATTAACGCCGTTATGAATACTCTTACTTTGTCTGGAATTATAAAGAGAACTCACAGTAGCAGGAGAGAGGTTGATTTCTCTGCTATTTTGGTCGTATATAAATCAAAGGAGGGATACTGGAAGGGTTTCGTTCACCCGTATGGAGTGACTTCGCAGGCTAAATCAAAGGCAAGGGCGCTTACCCTGCTCAAAGAACTCGTGGAGGCGTACCGTAAAGAATTAAAAAAGTATGGATTCCCTTCCCACCTTGTGTATCAGACTTTTGTGGACGTGGAGGACAGAGAAATGTTTTCTGTTGTCGTAAAAGACGCCGTAGACCAGAAAGGCATTATCGACAAGGAAGACTACCATGCTGAAACCTACACCGTACGGCCTTAGGGAATACACCAAGGCGATACATATCTGTTCCACTAACCGCTTCGAGAAGTTCGAGGACTATATCTGGCGGAGGCTCTATACACGGTTTTCGCCTCTATCAAAAAGCATCCGACCCAGAACCATGGGCAGTTTGGGTTATTCATTTTGAGCACAG
>JBBUCR010000092.1:1998-4977 GCA_038057695.1 Patescibacteria group bacterium
CATCAATTTTGTGGTCGGTCTTTTCAATGTCGGATTTGATTTGCTCCCATTTTTCGGAATGTTCGGCTACCTCACGGAGGTCCTTCTGAAGCTGAAGCATTTTGTCCACCAAAATGATAAGGGATTTTTGCTCATGCTCACTTCCAATATGAACAGGAATTTCTAAAAGCGGTCCTTTATCTACTTGTAACAGGTCTCCCAACTGCTTTCCTCTGTTTTTCAGCCAGAAAAAAGAAACTTTTGAGTTGAGAATCCCTGTTAGGTATTTGAGATTTACTCTCTTGGTTTTTATGAAGTTCAAAGCCCGCGAACCGTAATATGCTTCTTCAGTGTAGAAGAAACTCGGAAAAGCTACTCGAACCCCACATACAATTTTTGGTCCCGCGCCAAAGAATTCTTCATTGCGTTCACGGTGTAAAAAGAAGTAAGGTTTGTCGGGGGTACCGTATTTTTCTTTCGCCTCTTTCAGAACACCTTCAAAAGGCTTAAAGTGCTTATCTATATTCGGATAGTCTCCAAGATTTTTATCACCGAAGTTCTTTTCGCACATGTAAAAGATATAGTCCTTTGATTCCCCTCCTTTGTACTTGCCTGACGCTGTGTAAAATGGTTTCAAGAAGTCCTGCTCCTTTTTGCTATAGAGGTCGAGGTTCTTCTCCAAAAAATACTTATCAGGTGCGGCAACTATTCCTTGTCCGACTTCCTTATCGGTGAGCTCGAAATTTCTTTTGCTCTCCAACTTATCAAAAATAGAATCTGATTCCGGATTGGAGAAAGTGATATTCTTTCCAATTAGTTTTTCCGGTTCAATTTCGCTTTTCTGCATTTTGCTCGCAATATCGACTATCAGCTGTTCTTCGGTAACATTTTTGTCGGCAACTCTAAAATACTCCACGGTGTATTTCGTGCGGGGTTTCCGCTTTTCAAAAATATAAATCATTGTCTGAATTCCGGCCTGCTCAAATACTTTGTAATCGCCAAAGTCTATGAAAGTCTTGAGTTCTCCTTCTTTGAGTATTTTGTCGCGAAGAATGCTCGCTCCGGCGTTGCTGACCCAGTTGTTAGGAGCATTGTTAGGAGCAATGAAACTCATAGTGCCTCCATCTTTAAGGAGGTCAATTGAGATGCAGGCGAACATTGTCCAGATGTCCATTTTCCCCTGGTAGTATGGGCTGTTGTGCAAGCCGTCAAAAGCACTTTTATTTACGAACTCCTTGATGTACGGCGGGTTGCCGATAATCACGTCAAAGCCGCCCTGTTTAAATACATCGGGAAACTCCTCTTCCCAGTTAAACGGTTTTTTCTCCCTCCAGTTTTTACCGAATTGCTTTTCCAATTCGTCGTCTGTGCCGGAAATAAGTGAGTTGCCGTTTTTGATATTCCTATCAAGCGGCGGCAGTAATTCTCTTGTGTTGAGCGAGTGGATAAGAAGGTTGAGGCGGGCAATTTCAACAGCTTGTTGGTCAAGGTCTACTCCGTATAAATTCTCGTTAAGAATCCTCTTCCTTACATATTCGTTATCCGAAGAAGTTTCGTACTGTTCCGCAATGGCTTCAAGCACTTTTATAAGGAAAGAGCCTGAACCACAAGCAGGGTCAAGCACTTTGACTCTGCGGAGTTCAGAAACATTCTTACATGAGTCTAGAATGGGTTTAAGCGCGTTGCGGACTATATAATCAACAACAAAGGGCGGGGTGTAGAAAATCCCCTGTTCTTTGCGTTTCCTCGCGTCTTTGCTTACGGTTACTTTTCCTTTCTGTTCACCAAAAAGATGGGCTGTTGCTTCCTCGGCCGCGAGCTTATTTCCGAGATAACTTTCGTATACACTCCCGAGCACATCCGCAGGCATCACCTTGAAATTGTAGTCATAGTGTCCTTTGCGCCCATATAGCCGTTTGATAACCTCGTTGAGTCCTCCGTCCTATATCTCCCATTCTTCAAATGGATGCGGCGAAAAGAGGTTGGAGTCATATATTGTGTCCAATTCTCTGAATTTAGAAATCATTACCTGAAAATGCGTAGTTTGATTTTCGCTTTGGTTTCGCTCGGCTTCGCGCAAGAAGTTTTTTAGTGTGTCCGGTTCAACTCCCCTGTCTTCCGCAACTCGGAGAAATAGCAAACGGTCCAAAAGCTTTTGGACACCCTCACCCACTAAATCCGAGGAGAGATGCTTTTTCTCATTACATACCTCAAAGGATTCGGTTAGTCTTGCTCTCGCCCACTGGATATCTTCATTGAGTTTCTTGACAACCGTCACTACGGAAACCGATTTTTCTTTTTTCCCATGCTTCTCGGCGTAGGCATCCAACCGTCGCTCGAGAAACGATTCTTTGGAAAGAAGCCAGAGGGTTTCAAAGTCGGTTATATAATCACTACACAGAATTTCAAATACCTGCTTGTCCATTAGGTCTGTCTTTTCGATTCGTTGTGCGTTGAAGACTTTTATCCCTTCAAAATCAGTTAACACCGAATAGGTTACGCCTTTGTTCCACGAGTAGTTGATAACTTGTTTGGCGTGTTCTTCGTCATCCAAGTCGGCACTCAATTTCTTGGCCTCAAGGTAAAACTGCGTAATACCATTAATTTTGAAATTGTAATCGGGGCGGCCAGAACCCTTGATGTGGTCTTGTGAAGATACTTCATCCCGCTTGACAATGTCCCAACCGAGCGCGCTAAAAAGCGGAAGAATAAACCCCTTGATGGTGTCCTCTTCACTATATCGTTTTGCTGTGCCTTCCGCCTTTACAGCTCTGTATTCTTGCAAAAGACTCTCTATTTCCTTTTTTGCGCCCTCTTTGGACATAAATGGAATCATCCCACATTCTAAGGGTATTTTCCACCTTTCCTTTCTGTTGTCTTTGGTATCAAAACGCTATAAGCTAGAACCTAACAACTAAAAGCTTCCTATGTCAGGTCATAATAAATGGTCGCAGATAAAGCTAAAAAAGGGAAAGACCGACGCGAAGAAGAGTCAGGTGT
>JBBUCR010000093.1:0-1727 GCA_038057695.1 Patescibacteria group bacterium
GCAGGAAGGAAATCCTATGAAAATGATCGTACCTCTTATTCCCTGCAGTAACTTCCGATGCACTATCAGAAAACCAGCGGAAGATATGCTCCACGAAGGCACCGCGCTATTATTGCGCAAAGTGCAGGACTGAACAGCTCACCGTCGGATGCCGACCAATCAAATTGCATCCGGAGCAGACAGAATTGGTGACGGTATGATGCTCTCCTCATCGCCTTTGCCCGAACTGAAATCAGTTCAGTTCGGGCGGGCGATATTTTTCTCTAGTAAACCTTTCGAAATCTACTTTCATCTATTTCATGAGTATGAATCTCATAATCACAAAACCAACAACATCTATGATGCCCAGCGTAAACCACCTTTTTGAAGGCTGATTTTTGCGTTGGACACTTTTTCACTTCCAAAACAAACATCCGTCTTCAAGTAAAGACGGATGTTTGTTCTTTCCTGCGTGTCCGCTTTCGGCGGAATGACGCTGTTCCTTGTCAACGACATTCAACTCAACCTCACAATACCAATATGAGAGCTACATCATTCAGACCGCCAAATGCACAGAATGCGAAAGTATTCTTCATCAACGACTGCCGCGACCACAACGCGCAGGCTATCCAAATCGGCGAATGGGCGAGGTATTCGAACGTGGACCCTCATCCGACCTTCGTCGGCATCAACCACGAACTTGAGGCCTCGTTCAATATGGTGAATATCCTAAAAACGTTCCGGCACGGCAAGCGCGGCGGCATCGCCGTCAATGGGGCGCCCCGAAGCGGCACGGTGAAGAACGGGATTGACTTCGGATATTTCCGTCACGATGAAGCCTGGGTCGTTACCACCACAGGCCCTACCACACTCTTCCTTCCATGCTTTCTTGGGGTGACAAAGGACATTCGCGTACTTGATACCGAGAAAACCGTTGACTTCCTCATTGAACAAGGATTCATCAGTCCAGATGACCGCGACGACATTATTCAAAGCCAGTTCCGAAGTTCCGTCTTTTCTCCCGCAGTGCTCGCGTATCTTCTGGAGCACGGCGAGATTCCGCACACGCTTCAACCTATCGTGCCCGGTGAGGATGCTCTATGGGAAAAGGATGGAGGCATGTTCGGGAGGGTTTGCTGGATTGACAACTTTGGCAACCTCAAACTTTCGACGCCTTCGCGTGAGTTTGACTCCCTCGCCCCTGGAACAACAGTCCCGACAGAAATTGTTTCAGGAGGGTTTTGTGCCGTTCTTCCCTACTATCCGCTCCTCTCGATGGTTCCAGACGGGAGGATGGCTATTACCCGCGGGAGTTCCGGAGTCGGGAAATATCGACTGCTTGAAGTCGTCATCAAAGGCGGCCGAGCTGTAGATGTCCTAAAGTTCAAAGTCGGAGACCGCGTACTGCAGTCGTAAAGTGTTCCAATCCAGAAAGGAAAGAAGAAATGAGCATCATTCAGAACATAGCGTACTGCCTTACGTTCGTAAATCTTGTGTTGGCGGCATATGACACCATCAGGAAAAAAGACGACAAGACTGTCATTCGTTCTTTGTGGTTGCTGATTGCCGCCCTTTCACTTCTGCTGGTTGACAAGAGTCTCCCATAGAAAAAGACGAGATGAATTCACGGCTGTTTTTCAGGCGAATGAAAAACAGCCTTTTTGTTTCTCCAAACTCATATGTTTGGGTCCATGTTACCGGAATATATGATTTGTAGGACTTACGCATTTCGTCATTGCGAGGGCTGA
>JBBUCR010000094.1:0-1527 GCA_038057695.1 Patescibacteria group bacterium
CCTCTCGTACTTCAGCGGTACTCTAAGGGTGGCGGTTGGAAAACATCGCCACCCGCTTTTTATTTATTTCAGTGTGACGCTTTCCACCACCACCGCGGTTTTGGGAACATCTCCCGTTGCGGTCGGTGTATTCTCAATCGTATCCACCACGCCCATTCCTTTTATGACTTTTCCAAACATGGTGTGCTTGCCGTCAAGCCACGGCGTCGCGGGCGAAGTGACGATAAAGAATTGACTGCCGTTGGTATTGGGACCGGAATTCGCCATCGCCAGAGCGCCGCGCACGATTTTATGACTATTGATTTCATCGTCAAACATATATCCCGGTCCTCCGGTTCCCCAACGCGTTTTTTGCGTGTCGTCTTTGGTAAGCGGGTCGCCCCCCTGAATCATGAAGCCCTTTATAACGCGGTGAAATTTAGTCCCCGCGTAGAATCCGGCATCGGCAAGTTTGCGGAAGTTTTCCACGGTCTTCGGGGCGTCGCTCGCGAACAACTCGACTTCAATATCCCCGAGATTCGTCTTGATAATCGCTCCTTTAGCTTCTGCGGGAGTCTTTTTTGTGGGTATACTTTCCGTGGGCGCCTCCGGAGCGGTGGAAGCGGGGGACGGCGCTGTTTGGCCGGTTGAAGCGCTTGTTTTCATAAAAAAATAACCGGCTACTGCCGCGATGATGATAAGAACCGCGATGACGCCAAAAAGGTGAGACGATTTTGAGAGGTCCATATGAAGAAGTGAGGGGCTAGGGCTTTGTTGCATAATTCCTTTACGCAGGCGGTTTTCACCCTCTGTGTACAGGATGTAGGCAACAAAGCCGATTCGTATTATATTGAGAAGTTTTTGACTGAATAAAGGTCTTCGTTTTCTTCGGTCGCCTTTTCCGCAGGTGAACGGTCGTCAAGCGCGGTAGCAGTGCTTCCCTCGGCAGAAGATGGGGTTGCCGACTCAACCGAGGCGATGTGCCTCTCCAGCATCTCATTCGGGTTTTTCGCCCTATTGGTTTCCATAAGCTGTAGGAGCGTTCGGAGGTCCTCGTTTGAGAAAAAGTCAATGAGAATCTTCCCTCCCGCTGCACCGCGTTCTATTTTGACGCGGGTGCCCAGCTGCTCGCGGAGTTTTTCTTCAAGCGCGATGAGTTCGGGGTCAACACCGAATTCCTTCTTACGCGCGCGTTCTACGGCAATGCGCCGAGCCATGCTCTCCGCCTCGCGGACCGTTACCTTCTTGTACATAATTTCCTTAAAGAGCGTCATCTGCTCCTGCGGACGCGAGGTGAGCATAAGAAGCGGGCGTGTATGACCCTCATTGATTTTACCCGCCGCGAGCGCCGAGAGAATTTCTTCAGGCAGGTCCAGAATGCGAAGCGTGTTGGAAACGTATTCACGGCTCTTTCCTACCTTCTTTCCGATGTCGGCGTGCTTAAAACCGAATTCGTCCACAAGACGCTGGAAGGCGCGCGCGCGGTCTACCGAATTAAGGTCCTCGCGTTGGAGGTTTTCAATGATTGCGAGCTCCAGCTTTTCGCGG
>JBBUCR010000095.1:0-1397 GCA_038057695.1 Patescibacteria group bacterium
ACCGTGCTTGAGGTAGGGCCGGGGGAGGGAGTGCTTACGGAATTACTGCTTCAGAAAGCAAGGGAAGTCATCGCCGTCGAAAAAGACGACCGGCTTATTCCGGTGTTGGAACAGAAGTTTGCAAAGGAAATTGTTTCAGGAAGACTTGAGTTACTCCATGCCGACATTCTGTTATTAGATTTAAGATTAAAGATTAAAGATTTAAGTAACTACAAAATTGTCGCTAACATCCCATACTACATTACGGGGGCACTCATCAGAAAATTTCTGCAGGAAACAGACTGCCCACCGGAAACGATGGTACTGCTTTTACAGAAAGAGGTGGCGAAGAGAATTGTCGCGAGCGACAAAAAGGAGAGTATCCTTTCCATAAGCGTCAAAGCGTACGGAACGCCAAAATACATTGATACTGTGAAGGCGGGAGCATTTTCCCCTCCGCCAAACGTGGATTCGGCGATTATCGCGATTGAGGGTATTTCAAAAGAATTCTTTGCATCACGTAAGGTGCAACCTCCCGAAACCTCCTTTAGGTTAAACCTAAAGGAAAACGAGGGACGCTTTTTTGCGCTCCTCAAAAAAGGCTTCGCGCATCCAAGAAAACTTTTGTCTTCAAATCTCGGGGTTCCCACGGGGAAACTAAAGGAATGTGGCATCGCGGAAAAAGCGCGTCCGGAAAATCTGTCTTTGGAAGACTGGAAATGTCTGTCAGTATCTCTTTCGGATTAGTAGCCGTTCTCGCTTTCGTACTTTCGTATCGGTGTTCGTATGTTCGTATTGTCAAATGCTTGACCCATTGAAGATAATGAGTGGCGCGAAGAAAAATGGGAGCGGAATGGTCGCGGGGCAGAGAGATTCCCCGCAATAATACCAAAACACATAGGTCATCATACAAACCATTGCGGGAAAGTATTTTCCGAGAATTTGTTGCCCGGGGTGAGATGCCGGTCCTCTTGAAAAGGTGTATTGGCCGACAAATTGGAGCATAATTGAAGGTTGCGGTACGCCTTTTGCTGGTTTCTGGTCTACTTCCTGCACGCCATTTAAGCAGGTGCCTCCTTCCGAATCCCAAAACGTATCGTAGCCTTGGGGGGGGAAGGAGGGGAGTGAGTCCAAGAACATTTCGCTGCCGTGAGTGCCGGGCACATTGAGAACCCATCCGCCAAAATCAAACAAAGCGTAAGCGGAGAAAGGGATCGCGAGGACGAGACACACAATAATCGGTACTATTTTCTTTTTGAAAGACGGGGGCATACGATACAATGATACCACGGGGAAAAAATACAAAGCACAGTACACAAAGACCAAACAAACTGCACAAAACACAGTTACCAAAAGCCAAATAAAAGAACTATGCAAAAACCTATTCGCCCTTTTTTGCTTGAAACGACACTCCTTGT
>JBBUCR010000096.1:0-2669 GCA_038057695.1 Patescibacteria group bacterium
GTCATTCCGCTTCGCTTCATTCCTCGCAATGACGGCTTCACAAAGCCGTGAGAGGATGGGTGTGGAGAGTTACTCTCCCTTGAATTCCACTGTCACTTCGCCTATTCTGTGCGCATTATGAAAAAGAGAGTGGTACGACCAATCTTGGGAACGCTTTTTAAGAAGCTTGGTCCGCGCATTGGTGCGAAGGTTGTTGTGGAGCCGCATTGGGGAATTGTCGGTCAAATCACCTTCAAAAACGGCAGAAGGCGGTATTTTCGCTATTCGTCTTCCGACCTTAATCCGCTGGGAGCTTCGGAGATAGCCAGAGACAAAGACTACGCGAATTTTTTTATGAAGCGAATGGGGTATCCGACCGTGCGTGGTGAAGCATTTTATTCAGACGAGTGGGCGAAAATGATTGACTCGGGGAAAAACAAATACGCCGCTCTGCGTTTGGCGAGAAGATTGGGATTCCCAATTATCATAAAACCGAATAGCGGGAGCCAGGGCGGCAATGTACAGCTTGTTCATTCCGAAAAAGAATTTTTACGTGGACTCAAAATAATCTTTAAGCGAGACCGGATTGCGCTCGTACAGCGAAAAGTTTCCGGCCGCGATTATCGTATTGTGGTGCTTGATACCTGCGTCATTTCCGCGTATGAACGTATTCCGCTCAGCGTCACCGGCGACGGACGCTCTTCCATTCTTTCGCTCCTTAAGAAAAAGCAACGCGAATTCCTTGCATCAAGCAGGGACACTCAGTTGAAATTGGACGACCCGCGCATCCGCGCCAGATTGAAGCATCAAGGGCTTGCGATGCGCTCCGTTCCCGCACGAGGGCAACACGTCTTTTTATTGGACAACGCGAACCTTTCCACGGGCGGCGACGCGGTGGAGGTGAAGTATATTCATCCGGAGTTTAGGCGACTTGCGATTCAGCTTACCAAAGATATGGGTCTTCGCCTGTGCGGTGTTGACCTTATGGTAGACGGAACACTTGATAAAAAACCCAAACAATTCTGGGTACTTGAGGTCAACGCGGCTCCCGGCTTGGATCACTACGCGCGCGGCGGTAAGGCGCAAGAGAAAGTCGTTGAGGAGATGTATTTAAAAGTCTTGAAAAGTCTTGAGCACTGACAAATTTACCTTGGATCCTCACTTTCGTGGGGATGACACAAAATATAGTCGCTACGCTCCTTATTTTGTGTCACTTCTCCAAATCGAGAACCTCGTCAATGCGGATTTTCGCGACAAATTCGGGAACGTGCGAGACGAGTATCATCGCGCCCTCGTATTCATTTAATGCCTCCGCGATAATGGGAATATGACGGAAGTTGATGTGGTTTGTAGGTTCGTCCAGGATAAGAAGCCCCGGCTTTTCAAGCACCAATCGGGCAAATGCGACAAGTCCTTTCTGTCCTTCCGACAAACTTTTGATGCGGTTGTGCATCAGCTCGCCCGTGATAAGAAACCCCGCCGCAACCGAACGGAGATGTTCTTCCGTCTGCCTGACCATCACCGCGGAAAGTGATTGATACACCGTATCCTCAAAATTAAGCGTGGAAAAATCTTGCCGATAGTAACCGATTTTTACACCTTCCCCCACGGTCGCTCCGGACGCTTTTTTGTTCGCAATCGCTTCGAGTAGTGTCGACTTGCCGATGCCGTTTGGACCGGCAAGAAGCAAGTGATTGTTCTTTTTGAGGGAAATATTCACCTTGCGTTCAACTGGTTTTATTCCTCCTTTCTTATGCTGAAGTACCTTACAGGAAGTGAGGTGTAAAATTTCTCCAATAAGTTCCGGCTGTGACGGAATGGTAAATGGACGAATGGTTCTATCCTCTTTCCGGACGTCCACTATTTCTTCCTCAAGGTCTCCCGCTTTTTCCCGCATTCGCTTTGCCACGACGCGCATTTGCCCGCCCTTGTTCGCAAAAACGTTCGCTTGGTCTTTCTTCTCTTGAATTAATTTCGCGAGCTGTGCGTTCTTTCGATTTTCTTTTTCCAGCCTGGCGGTAATTTGCTGGACCACGTCAAAATAGTCGCCGACATACTGCTCAACCTTGTGCGTAAAAATATCAAGATACAACACGCCGTGGGTAAATGAGTTCAGAAAATCCGAATCGTGGGAAATCACAATGCACGTTTTCTTATAGTCCTTCAAAAACGTCGTAAGGTGCTCAATTCCCGCTTTGTCCAAATTGTTTGTCGGTTCGTCCAAAAGCAAAAGGTCCGGCTCCTGAATCAACGCTGACGCGAGAAGGAGGCGCGCCTGCTGTCCGCCCGAAAACGACCTCACAATTCGGTCGTGAACTTTCTCGTGACCTTTAAGATTTACGACCTCAAGCACCTCGTCAATACGCGGGTCGATATCATACTTCTTTTCCGCAAAGCACTTCTGGAAAGACTCCCGCACCGTAAGGTCAAGCTGGTCGCGTGGAATCACCTGTCTCGCCGTCGCGATAGTCACACCGTTGCCGATATTTACCCTCCCCGATTCGGGGACAATCTGCCTGGTGATAAGTTGAAAAATGGTGCTCTTGCCGGCACCGTTCTGTCCCATCAGCGTCACTTTAATTCCTCTGCGCACTGAAAAATCCACATCCGAGAGGATGGGGTTGTTCGGTCCGTATTCAAACGTAACGTTATCAAAACTAAGTACCGTGTCGCTTTTGGCCATAAGGCCA
>JBBUCR010000097.1:0-11257 GCA_038057695.1 Patescibacteria group bacterium
CCTTTCACTTTTTTACCAGCATCATAGCCACGAATTCCCCCTTTTTTCCAGTCTTTACGGACTGGCTGTCAATGACTCCTGCGGTCGCTTTCTTTCGTTTCCCCACTTTGAGGCGGACTTGGTCTTTCAAGCAGTCGTGAATCTTTTTCCATGTCCCATCCTTCTTCCATTTGGTGAAATAGTCGAAGACCGTCTGCCATTTTGGGAAGTCATGCGGCAACATGCGCCAATCGCATCCGGTCTTAAGCAGGTAGAGAATGGCATTGGCCACTTCGTACTCGTCGGTCTCTCTCATATGGCCTCCGGTCTTTCCTCGGGGAATGAGCGGCTTGATGATGTGCCATTGCGCCTCTGAAAGGTCAGTGGGATACTGGAGGCGAACCGACAGGGTTTTTTGTAGTGTCATAACGATAGAAAATTAGCTTTTCTGCCGTTATGATACCGCAAAAGGGGCTTTTCAGACAGTTTCTGAGATCTTTTAAGATTTGTGGTTTAGAAATAACCTTTTCATTTTCTGTTTGTTTCGGTTTTTGGCCTTGAGTATAAATATCTATTGGGGATTTCCCTTCAAAATCCAACTTTTTCATTTTTAGAAGTTCAGCGACTATTTCCTTTGCTTTTTTCACCCGATCTTTTTCCTCGTCTGTTGGTTCTTGGATCTTCCGTCCCAATAATTCTTCAATGTGTGGCTGAAGGATTTTAAACATTTCTCCCGATGCTTCATCCCATTCTTGTGAATCTTTCTGAAAATCAGTCTTGTTTGTAGTGGCTGGAATATGATTCAGATAAACCTCACCAAATAGGAAATTGAGTGTCTGCTTATTGTTTGCGTCAGGTTGTCCAAAAAATTCTCTATCACACACTAAACGTCCAAGCTTATAGCATCTTACACCTCCTTTCACTCCGCTCCTCGGACCAAGTCGACCAATCCACCCCGAAACAGCTTTATTGTCCTTATTCCCATATTTAATCGGAAAGGAAAAATCTTGTATTGTGAAATCCTCATCAAGAGGGAATGCTTCTATTTTCAGTTTCTCTCCATTATGAAAAAAGTCTACTCCCCCACTTTCAATCAAAGGTCGGTAGATATTAACCATCAAAGATTCAAGCTCTTCAGTTTTTATATTTTTACTTAACTCACTAATCTGCACCTCAACGAAGCCTTCCACTTGATCTGTTTTAGACTGAATCACAGGATAATTCTTCAGTCTTTCAAAATCATGAAGATCATAGTCCTCAAACATATATAAAGTATTTTCGCCTGTTGGTGAAGCTGTGATTTTCATCGCGCGACCCAAATAACCCATTGCTGCTTTTCCACCCTGTGAGTACGCCCCGATATCATATGCGCTTCGACTCTTGATTTTTCCCCAGTTTAAGAATTCCTGCAATTCTTTCGGACTCATTCCGTAACCACCACGATTCACTATTCTCAAGTGTTTTTTCGAAGTGTATATCTCAACAAGTAGTTTCTGCCCGAGAATTCTGTTGCTGACGGCATTATCAACGAGTTCCAAGAAGGCTTCCGTCCACTTCTTGAAATTTGAATAAAGGGAGTATTTCAAACCCGCCTCAAAGGTTTCTTTAAGAACGATATCTTTAGGTATTACCCTATCTTTTTGTGCTGAATCTTTCATAGTTTAAACTCCTTATTCTTTGAGAAATGAAATTTTGCTTTTGTTTCCTTTAGTAGCCGGTCAATTTCGGAAAAGATTTTGTTAATTTCCGCCTCACTATACTCATAAGCGCCACGATTGGCACAATTTCCGAGAACTCGGATTCTATCAAGCACTACATTGGTTCTCTTAGTTGCCAACCTCTTAAATCTATCTGCCCTTTGCTCATTTGTTTCACCCATAATATTGTACAAATACTAATGAATAAATACCGTAACAAATGCAATAGTAGCAAACTATTGGTATAAATGCAAGCCTATCACTGTGGATAACAAAATAACCCATTTTGAGTGGGGTATTATACAGAAAAACAAATCCCTCGACCCGCCAAAAGCGGGCTGCTCCCTTTTACAAAGGGAGAATAAGTCCCGTTACTGCACCTTAGGACCGCCGACCTTGGAGAGAATGTCAGATGAGAACGTGTGAGTGAGCTTTTGTGTTTCGGAGAAACGCGCCTCGGCGAGCAAAATGAGTTTGGTGACAAGTTCCACTCCGGAGATGCCGGATTTCTTCCAGTTGTGGTGATAGAGCGAGCCGGGAAGAAGGTTTACCTCGTTTACGAAGACTTTGTTTGTCTTTCCGTCAATAAGAAAGTCTACGCGTGCGATGCCGGCACAGCCGAGGATTTTGTAGGTTTTTTTGCCGAGCTCTTGCGCTTGCTTCGTAAGCGCGTCACCTATTTGTGCGGGGATTTCGCTATAATTACTGTTGGCGCCCCCGCCCTTTTTCCCTCCCGAAAGATATTTATCGTTGAAATCAAAAAATTCCGTCTTGTTGAGTGGTCGCTCTACAGAAGCAAGCGTCAGTTCATCGTTCCCAATAATCGGAAGCGTTACTTCAATTAAATTCTCCACCCCTTCCTCCACTAAAACCTTATCGTCATAGTGGAGGGCGACTTCAATGGCGTTTTCCAGTTCTGAAGGTTGCTTGATTTTAGTAATTCCAATGCTGGAGCCGAGATGTACTGGCTTTACGAAGAGCGGATATTTCAACTTCGCTATTTTTTCTAGGAACGCCTGTTTGTTTTTTTCATATTCAGACTTTGTAAACCATACGAACGGGGTTACTGGCACGCTTTCGTGTTCCAAGAGTTGTTTAGTAAATGCTTTATCCATCGCTACCGCTGAAGCGGCCATATCGCATCCGACAAACGGCACATTCGCCATGCGCAGAAGTCCCATGAGGGAGCCATCTTCCCCATAGGTCCCGTGCATTGAAGGGAATACTACATCAATTTTGATTCCAGCTTTTTCACGAAAATCAATCAGTTCTGCAAGAAGAGTGAGGCGGGTGCCTGTTCCCGGCCAAGTGATTCTTAGTCCGTCCGCCGAGAGTGACAATCGAGCTTGCTTAAAATCTTTTAATCTTTCCTCATAATCCAGTTGCTTAAAGAATGAAAGGTCGTTCATTCTTTGGTCACAATACCAGTCCCCCGCTTTTGTAATATAGATAGGCCAAATGTCGTAAGTTCCGGTTGCACGAAGCGAATCAATAATCGGAATATGCGCCGTGATGATAGACACATCATGCTCCGCGCTCTTCCCGCCGAAAATAACTGCGATAGTTTTCATAACAATACGAACTACGAAACTGGATACGAAATTACGAAAGTAAAGCGTGTTTTTGTACAGAATCTAGGTGCGTCTCCTCTTCTCTACGAGAGCATACACGTCTCGACGATGCCCGATTGCCCATATCCGCACCTCCCCCGCCTCAATGGTAAAGATAATCCGGTAGTCCCCGACACGGAGTTTGCGACAACCAGTAAGAGAACGGCGAAGCGGTTTTCCGAAGATGTCCGGATGCAGGGTGAGTTTTGCTTCAATCGCCTCCCGTATTCGCCCACGCCATTCGCGCGAGAGTTTGGGAATATCGTGTTCCAGAGCTGCATAGTGATAGCGGATAACAAATCGTGGGCTCATTGCAGATTATTTTAGACCCCATGCCTTTTCGTGTGAGACAAAACGCGGCGCTTGCATTCGCTTTTGCGCAAGGGCATCCCACACCGCGTCTTCCTCCCATTCAAGCGCCTGCTCCAAAAGATGCCGTGCTTTTGTCGCGCGAGGAAGCGCGTCTCGCTTGGCAAGAAGCGCGATGGCGCGGCTTGCTTCTTTTGAGATACTTATATTTATTCTTTTGTTTATAGTGGCCATATCGTAAGTGTATCAAAAGTGTATCACCTGTGCAATGCCAGTCTTTGCTCGACGCTCTTCCCGCCGAAAATAACTGCTATAGTCTTTGACATATCTGTATTGTAAATCCTAAATTCTAATATCTAAATACTAAGCAAATCCCAAAAACTAAAATCCAAAGACACAAACTGAAAATGGTTTGAAATTTATTATTTGGAATTTAAATTTTGTTTAGAGTTTAGGATTTAGTGTTTAGAATTTGCCGTTAGGCATATTGATCCGGCCAGTCGTTTTGGAGAAGCACGATGTCGCCCGAGGCGGTGAGACTGGGAAGTGCGGCGAAGGCATCAAGCGCTTTATCAAACCACCTCACTTCCCCCGTATAGTTCCCCTCCTGTAACCCCGTTTCAATGAACGGCGTGACAGAGTTGCGAACGAGAATCACTTTTTCTATATCAGCACGGGCAAGTTGCCGACCGATTTCTTTATGTATCTCCTCCTTCTTTGGTCCCATTTCCACAAGGCCGGGGGTGACGTACCATCGGCGTGCCCCCTTGAGTGACGAGAGAAACTCAATAACCGCCCGCACACCATCAGGGTTGCCGTTGTAGCTGTCATCAAGCCAAACGACTCCCTGCGCGTCGATTTTTGGTTCGAGACGATGCTCAAACGGCTTCGTGGCATCAATCCCTCTTTCAATCTCTTCCACGGTGAGTCCGAGTCTTGAAGCGATATGCACGGCGACCGAAAGCGAACCGACTTGATGAAGCCCGAGCAATTTGGAGCGCATAGAAATGCTTTCGTGACCGTTTTGGAGTGTAAATGAGGTGCCGGAAAGTCCGGTTTGCGCCCGCTCTACTTTCCACTTTCCCGCGCCGAAGCGGGTATAGAGTAACAACCCCCGCCTCGCAGACTCGGCACCCCCTTTATCAAGGGGGATTTCCGCCAAAGATGCGCGGGCGAGTTTGCTTTCTCCATTTATATAGAGTGATTTGTCGCCCAAATAGTCCGCGAGTTCAAAAATTGTCGCGCGAGTCCGTTCAATGTCTTTGAATTTCTCCAAATGCGCTTCATTTACGCCGGTGATGATGCCGATGTCAGGCTGGACGAAGTTGCAAAGTTTTCGTATGTCTCCAGGGTAATACTCCCCCATCTCAAAGATAAGTACCTCCTCGTCCCCCTTGAGGCCTCGTACAAACTTCGCGATACCTAGCGGGGTGTTGTAACTCCCGGGTGGAGCGGCTACTTTCTTAGCGGAGGAAAGGACAGTTTTCAGGATTTCACGCATCGTGGTCTTACCGAAACTCCCCGCGATTGCGATTTTCAGGCCGGAATGCGCCCGAAGTTTCCGTTTGGCATAGTCAACGATGAAATATTCCACCGGCCATTGTATAAGTCGTCCCAGAAGTAATGCTCCAGCCATACCATAGACGAGGATGAACGGCGCACCGAGGACCACAAGCAAAAAGATGAGGTACTTCCACCAAACAACCCCGACAAGAAGCACCCAGAGGGCAAAAGCGTACAACAAACTAAGCCCCACGAAGCTCAAAACGATGAGCAGAAGCGCTTTCGGCGTCTTTACGAGTGTTTTCCGATGTTCAACATGCAAGAAATCTCGAGTCCGCCAAAACCACGTGAGATAGTCGCGGATACAGTATTCGCTCTGTTGCGCCATATAGACAAGCGAACGAATATAGCGAGGACGGTAGCGGGAAATAAAGTTTTTGAGAGTGGTGTTCATCAGATTCTTATTCTCCCTTTAAGAAAGGGGGAATCTCTGAATAAGGTCGGCTACTTCCTTCGGCCTTTCTTGGTACACGAAATGTCCCGCCCCTTCTATAACCTCCAGTTTAGAGCCGGAGATAAGCTTCTGTAAACGCTTCCCTTCGGAAAGCGGGGTGGTAATGTCACGTGCTCCCCATATAAGAAGTGTTGGTGTTGTAACGGAACGAGCGGCATTGGCAATGTCCTCGCGAATTGCCTTCAGAAAAGTGGCTTTAAGTATCGGGTTATGCACGTTGAGATAGTCGCTACTACCCGCGACTCCATAGAGCTTGCTACGGAGGCTCTCACGAGCGGCACGGGGCAGGAAGAAAAAGGCTACTTTCCCCACTTTTGAAGCGACCAAAAACAATTTCGCTTTGAATGTTCGGTATGCCGCAAGTCACGCGGACGCTATAAGCACGATTTTGCGTGGACGAAATATCCCGTCATGCACCCCTTTGATAATAATACGGCCGCCAAACGAGTGCCCAACGAGAATCTCCGGCTCAATACCGATTTTTTGGCAAAAATCCCCGACAAAACGGGCGTATTTCCCCGTTCCCCACGCCTCCCTGGGAAGTTCACTCCCACCAAACCCTGGTAGCCCAAGCCGAATAACACGAAATGACGGCGTAAGAAACGGCAAAAGAGCGTCAAATGTGTGGAATGACTGCCTCCACCCGTGCAAAAAGAGCATAACGGGGCCACTTCCTTCGTCCTGATACTCTACTGCGAGATTGTTTACTATAATTTTCATCTCTTCCCGACCTTGAAGTCGACCTGATACTCGGGTATACCGATTAAAACCCCATATTCCCTTGCCTCGACATACTCCCCCTGTAAACGCATATTGATGCGAAATATCTTGTTAGGAAAAATGATGTACTCCTGTTCCCCATCATTAAAATCCGCAAACCAGGAATGTTCACCATCAAAACCTTCACTTATTTTTTGAGCGACATTTTCCGCTTCTTCCCTTTCTATTTCAACAGTGTGAAGCGTCCATTTTTTTAACCAGGGTGTTTTGTGTTTTTCGTTCACCATCGAAACTCTCGTTGAAAGAATTTTTACACACCGAAGAACTGCGAGATTCCCCAAAGATTCTTCAATGATGACACCCTTGAACTTTTTCATTTCGGGGCGCCGAGATTTGAACTCGGGCTGTCCAGCACTATTTCATCTTCGGGGAACTGGGAGTTGAACCCAGGCCGCATGCTCCCAAAGCATGCATACTACCGTTATACGATTCCCCGACAATAGTGCTGGATATGCTACCGTTACACCACGCCCCGTTTAAAACACTCTGATACTAACACGGTTAGGAATAACTTTCTAAAGGACATTCATAAAGGACATATCAAAGATGCTATGTCCTTTATGAATTCATAAAATGAGGTCCCCTATAAAATTTATTTTTGCTTTCTTCCGTTCCACGTCTATGTACACAGTGGCGACATCAAACTGCCAATTTGTTTCAGATGAAACGTGTTTCGCGCTCAAATAGGTCTGTATTATACGGCTTAACCGCTTCATCTTTCCTGCATTCACATTATCTTCTGCCCTGAAGCAGTCATTCTTCTCTCTTGAATGTATGTACTGCAACGCCGATTTCCTTCTCGCTGTTTCATCTGAAACTTTCGTGTTTGGCGTCCACTGTAGTAAATCGAGCCGGTGAGGCTTTACCACAGGTGTTTCATCTGAAACAAATCGCCGCGACATTGTCTTAACTTCAATAAAATGAATTTTCTTTTTTTCTTCCGCAACGATATCTAACTCTCCCCACGGTTTCCGGTAGTTCCGTTCAAGGATTGTATACCCCCGTTTCATAAGAAACTTTACAACAAGTTCTTCACCAAGCCAGCCAACTTTTTGCGTCTTCCCCACTTTTGTAAAATAAATATTTGTTCACCTAAAGCGGAAAAATATTTTTATTCAATATATTTCTTTTCCAAAATCTCGCGCGTAAATTCATCAAGCTCCCGTAGCTCTTTCATTTCCTTAAGTGTTACCCACTTGAATTCCAAATGCTCTTCATTAAGGACAGGCGCGCCGGAAGTTGTGGCTGAAAAAGTCAGACGTACGATGTGTTTTTCGGGTAAGCGAATAATGTCCTGCACTCCGACCAATTTCAGTTCGCCATCAATGGGGAGTCCTGTTTCTTCAAAAACCTCCCGTTTTACGTTTTCCGAAATTGTCGTCCCTGGAATTATTCTACCCCCCGGAATGTCCCAGAGATTTTTGATGTTCGGATAACGGACCGGAGACCTCTTTAATAGTAAATAATTACCAAACCTCTCCTTTAAAAAGACTTTAACTCCCACTTGTAAGAGTATTGACTTATCCATTTTCTGTTTCTAAATCAGATATGTTTCATGTGAAACACTAAAAGACTTTTTTATGCTGTCTTTTTGTGAGAAGCTATATTTATAGCCCTATTTTTACATTTCATATGAACCATAGAATTGTCCTTTATGCACATATCCCCTATCTTATCCACACATTGTGAACGGTGATTTTTTAGAATTGCTTGGTGCGGGTAGCCAGAATCGAACTGGCGACTGAATCTTGGCAAGATCCCGTTTTGCCACTAAACCATACCCGCTTTGCTAACTGACAACATATAATCGCTAACTCACAATAGGGAACAGGATAGCAGAAATCAACAATTCCGCAAAATTGTTGCTCTCGGCAGGATTCGAACCTGCAATAACGGTTCCGAAGACCGTTGTGATATCCATTTCACCACGAGAGCGTAGACAAAATCATACGCTAGATTAGGCGATTTTCAAAAGAAATACTACAATATCGGGATGAAAAAGCAGGAAAATAAGGCTACGTTTGCGATTCCAAAAGAGATTGCACAAGTCGCAGGAACCTTGGAAGACAAGGGTTTTGAAGCGTATCTCATTGGCGGGTGCGTACGAGACCTCTTACTCTCGCGAAAACCGAAGGATTGGGATATCACTACAAACGCGACTCCTGAGCAGATTGCCGAGCTATTTTCAAATACGTTCTATGAAAATGAATACGGAACCGTAGGGGTAGTCAATGAGGAGACGGAGGATGAAACACTAAGAGTGGTTGAGGTAACACCGTATCGCTTGGAGGGAAGCTACACGGACAAGCGGCGGCCGGATTCGGTGGTATGGAGTTCAAATCTTGAAGACGACCTTAAACGGCGGGATTTTACGATTAACGCCATTGCCTTGACGCTTTCGGGAAAGATTGTTGACCTCTTTGATGGACAAACCGACCTCAAAAAGAAAACCGTGCGAACGGTGGGGGAGACGGAGGCAAGATTTAATGAAGATGCTCTCCGAATGCTTAGAGCGGTACGAATAGCCGTGGAACTTGATTTCACGATTGACACCGCGACTCAAAACGCTATCGCTGTAAACGCCGAGCATATAAAAACGATGGCGGCGGAACGGGTTCGGGAGGAATTTGTAAGGATTGTTATGTCTCCAAGACCTCAAATCGGCATTATTCTAAGCCATAAATTGGGAATCCTAAAATATATCGCTCCGGAATTTGAGGATGGCATTGGTGTTGCGCAGAATAAGGCGCATTCGTTTGATGTGTTTGAGCATACGCTTCGGACTATCGAGCATGCCGCTAAAAAAGGCTTTTCACTTGAAACCAGGCTTGCCGCTCTTTTCCACGATATAGGAAAACCCGCCACAAGACGCTGGTCAGAGGAGAAAAAAGACTGGACCTTTTACGGTCATGACGTGGTGGGGGCAAAAATGGCGGCAAAAATCATGGCCCGTCTTGCATTCCCGAAGAAAATGATTGAAACCGTGACAACACTCGTAAGGTGGCATATGTTTTTTTCCGACACCGAACAGATTACACACTCTGCCGTGCGGAGAATTGTCACACGAGTAGGGAAGGAACACATCTGGAGTCTAATGGATGTCCGCGCGTGCGACCGTATCGGCACGGGAAGACCTAAGGAGAGTCCGTACCGGCTCCGGAAATATCACTCCATGATTGATGAAGTGATGCGTGACCCCCTTTCCGTCGGAATGCTCAAAATAAATGGTGGAAGAATTATTGAACTGACGAAACTGGCTCCAGGTCCCAAAATAGGGCATATTCTCCATGCGCTACTAGAGGAAGTGCTTGATGACCCCGCCAGAAATACCGAAGTGTACCTTGAAAAGAGAGCGATAGACCTTATCGCCTTACCAGAAAAAGAACTTGCCGCGGCAGGAGAAAAAGCCAGAAAAACAAAGGAAAAAGAGGAGGAAAAGACGTTACAGGAGATACGAAAGAAGCATTGGGTATCGTAGGTGAGCCCGGCACCAAAAGGTCATACGGGCTCGCGCTTCGCGTGCCGGAAGGATGTGCTATTCGCACACACGCTCGCCCTGGGTGTGGTGCGGGGCTTTTATTTCGCATCTACTCGCAGACGAAATATAAAGAAAGCCGCCCGAATAGGGCGGCCACCTTTCGTTCTTTGAAAGAAGGGGCAACCCTTGTGGGCGGCTTGTACCGAGGCTCTTACGGTGTAAGAGTCGGTAGAGACCTAAGTTCGGCAGTGTCGAACCGGTCTAGGAGCATCGGAAAGAAAGACGGTCAAAAGTCAGCTTGAGAAAATAATTTCCGAAAAAAGGGTGGTTACCCCTTGTTTCGTCCTTGCTTGGAAACCGTGCCCACCAGAGGCGGTCCCGGAGTTCCACGCCGACTGAAACAAAACAGTGCGAAAATATTTCCCAAAATCCAACTTGAAGGAATTTTCTTCCGATAAAGAGAGTTGAATCCTCTTTCAAAGAACCATCGCTCGAGACAATGCAATCTACACATTCCCTCGACCCCCATTAGTATAGCTTTTTATAAAGGACAGCGTAAAGGACATAGTGTGGATAACTGTCCTTTATTGCAGTTTCCCGGGGAAGGGCGCGTGCATATTGGATTGCGGAGGGTCCTATTACTTCATAGGGTGAGCCAAACGGCTTGCAATTTAAAGCCTTTTACGCTACTCTTATTGCACCATGTTAACGAAAAACCGCAAGCAAAAAATCATAAAAGAGGTGGCCATTCACGATAAAGACACCGGGTCACCGGAAGTTCAGATTGCCGTGCTTACAAAACGCATTGACGAACTCTCCAAACACCTTAAAGAACACAGGAAAGATACACATTCTCGGCGCGGCCTTCTCTCTATGGTCGCGGACAGGCAATCGCATCTTCGTTATCTCAAAAAGAAAAACACGCGACGCTACAATGCGATATTACGCAAACTTGAATTGAAAAAATGAGTTGCGTCATTTTGAAATTCGCATATCGAAGTTCGAAACAATCTTTAATAATTAACTTTTTAAATTCGAAACGGAGTCCGTTTGGAGTGTATCTGTGTTATTTTTGTAATTTAGATGTTATTTAGGATTTCGGATTTCGTGTTTCGGATTTTCTTTTTACCATGGCAGTTATCAAACATGTAGAGCAACGGGTCGGTGTTTTTATTGACACGCAAAATCTGTATCACAGCGCCAAGAACCTCTATCACGCGAACGTCAATTTTGGCCAAGTCCTCAAAGACGTAGTGGGGAACCGTATTCTTGTCCGCGCTATCGCGTACCTCATTACCACTGAAAGTGGCGAAGAAAAAGGATTTTTTGAAGCTTTGGAAAAAGTTGGCATTGAAACGAAGTCAAAACCGCTTCAGATCTTCGGAAG
>JBBUCR010000098.1:0-3368 GCA_038057695.1 Patescibacteria group bacterium
CACTGGCCAAGATAGAAAAGAGCACAATTTTAGTATTGAGCAAATTAAATGTGGTATGAACGAAGCATTTGATGCAAATTTAAATCTTAATGTTTGAGTCAAAAAATGGTGCGTATTATTTATTTGATATTAAAACTGCAAAGCCAAACGCTGGAGGTCTTAAAGAACTCAAACGAACACTTCTTGAATGGGTAGCCGTTCTTTTGAAGAACAACCCTAAAGCAGAAGCAAACACAATTATTTCTATTCCATACAACCCATACGAACCGAAACCATACGCAAGGTGGACAATGAAAGGGATGCTTGACTTGAAACGTGAGGTAATGGTCGCAGAAGAATTTTGGGATTTTCTTGGTGGTGCTGGTGCGTACACAGACTTGTTGGATTGCTTTGAAAAAGCCGGAATTGAGTTACGTCCAGAAATTGACTCTTACTTTCAACGTTTCAACGCAAGCAAATAGAAGAAGTGCAGTGGCTACTTAAGAACCACTAAACCGTTTTCTTCGCTCCTCCTTTGCCTTGGCCTCCAGGAAATCGCCGAAGTTGTGTTCGCCTTGCTCCATCAGTTTGCAGAGCTCGCAATCGCCACATCCTTCAAATTTGTCTTCAATATCGAGTGGGAGCGTGCTGAACCACTCCAACATTTCTTCAAAACCGGATTGACCCTGCCATTCCCGCCAGCCGTGAATCCAGCCGCCCGCGCTTGCGTTCAAGAGTTCCTCGCACCGTAAAAATGCCTTTACCGTATCCTTTTTGTGTACCTCCGTCAAAAGCAATCCGGAAAGGACGCGATTACCAACACAAAACCCCGTAAATTCTTTCATCCATACAAGCTGTGTCGCCGCAGGTATGCGGGCGACTTCCACATAACGTCCTGGGGCGGGTGCGGTCTTTTTCTTGCTACCCTTTTCAACGCACCCGACTTCTCCGGTTATCGTGTCAAGAAAATACCGGCGCGAACTATCGGTGTCCAGCATCGCGTCAATCACACCGTTCTCATCAATCTTTTTGTGATTTGGTAAGAGAAACATAAGTTCAGTCTCTGCTCCTCTTTACTAGGGTAAAGAGGGGGCGAAGGGATATGGGTCACAAAAGCCGCTTCTGGCCACTTGACTCCGTCTTGGCGTCAATCGCGCTCCACGATGAGAGAAATTTTCCGAGAAAGTCGGTGGCGTGCTTTTCAGGGGCTACGAACTCGGCGAGTACAAGGCCGACCACGATGAGAATATGATATTCCTCCTGTTTGGTCTGGAGCGCTTTCTTCCACGCAGGATGGAGCGTGTTCACTGACACCGTATCCTCAAGTATCCGGCCAAGAGAATCCGGCGCGTCGGAGAGTTCTTCAAGCGCAAGCGTGAGGCCGGGCTTTTGGCGCGAAACGGCGCCTTCTTTTTCCTTTTTTGCCTTTTTCTTTTTTGCATCGGGCAAATCCGTCGTTGCTCCATCTGAAACAGTTGGGTTGCCACTTGCGCTTGTCCCCTCTCCTTTCGGCTCAATGCGATTTTTCTCGCTTCCGGCTCCGCTACCGCGCCGTGAGCCAAGAAGCGTGTCAAGTTCGGGAAATTCAGGCGACAGCCCCTCAAGCGCGGTTTCAATTTGTCGCTCAAGCGGTTTTACATTCTTTGCCGCGCTCGTCTTTTGGTCTTGGGCGAATTCTCCGAGTGACCGGAGCACCGGCATAATCGCCTGCTGGACTGCTTTGCGCAGGCGATAAAACTTCCGAAGATGCACGGCATCGGTAAGAAAGTCGCTCTTATTGGTGGTGAGCGCCTCGGAGAGCGCGGGAAGCTCAACGATGCCGACCAGTTCCGTTGCGCTCTTCGGCATAATGCCGACCCATTCCCAGCCAGTCTTGATAACTTTGCCGTAGGTAGATACGGAAAGTCCCGAGGCGATATGCCTCTCGTTTGGCGCTTTGCCCGCAAGGCGCGCAAGCCAGCCTTGCTCCAAGACTTTTTTTGTGAGGAACCCTGCGCCAATCGGCCGACTGCTTTTCCCTAAGAACACCTTAAATCCGTTGTCTATGCGCTGTTCCTCGGGGGAAAGCGTGAGCCCCTCCCCATTCACCGTTATCTCTACACCTTTTTTGTACACATAATGCAGTATCTCTTCGGTGAGGTATTCATGGAGAAGCGGATAAAAATGCTTGATGACCGTATCGGCGACAAACTCTTTTCTCAGAAGATGTGGCTGAGCATCAGTGAAGTGCATCGTTACGGAAGTGCCGCGCGAAAATGGCACGGCTTCTGTCGTCGGAACAAACTTCCATGGAGCGCGGTACGGATTGGTAAGTCGCCATTCGGTCGCGGCGCGTGAACCTCGGCCGCCCTTGCTCTCCGTAACCACTTTATCTGCAAGGAGAAGGGAGAGCTTCGCGCCCACTCCGGCGAATCCGATACCCGCTCCACGGACCTTGTCGGAAGAAGCGATGTTGTGATAGTCCTTCAATTGCGCCCGCTTCATGCCTCCCCCATTGTCAATACAGCGCAAAAACCGCTGGGTTGGGTCAACGATAAAATCAAGTCGTGTCGCCTTTGAATCAAGCGCGTTCGCGATAAGCTCCGTGAGAATCACCTCTTCAAGCGGGGAGTTGTAGCTATCCCGCATATCTTCAAGGAGATGCTTCAGATTGACCCGTGTTTCGTTTTGCATGAGAAGCCCTACTATAGCACTCACGCTATTCGAGACAAGAAAGCCGTGAAAATGCCTGTGGGAGGTACGACTCAACGGCTAAGCCCTCTTAGCCGTTGAAATCTTGAAATTGAGGAAAGGGGTTATTTGCGTGGAGCAATAGCAAGAATGGAGGGTTTGAGGCGGCGGAAATGTTCAAGAGTCGGTTGATGGAATGAGTGGCGGTAGTACATTCATCGGACTTTTCTCCATTCGTGCCATACTGGGTGGCGTTTTGTGGTGGTGCGCTAGCGAAGTGACCAGTATTCACTTGCTTTTTCTCACGGAACACTAACACGCGAAACAAACTTCGGTCAATGAATCGAGTAGTAACTGCTCACAACACCGAGTGGTGTCATCCCCGCGCAAGCGGGAATCCAGGCTGTACTTCGTACTCTCTACCTCTGGATCCCCGCATTCGCGAGGATGACAGAGGCGGAAACTAATTTTAACTACCTCGTCTCGCCTTCAAAATCACGAGCGACTTCGCCAAACTGCATAGTTACGGGGTCAAGCTTTAGCCACACGCTCTTCCCAACCGATGGCCCTGCGGTCATCGGTTCGCCCGCTTTTCGCTCGGCGAAATTCACGACGACAACATTCTGCCGATTCGTGCCGTTCGCCGTCTTCCCTTCGTCTAGGTTAATCGTCTGCGGCGCGATGCGGTCGCCGAGGAGAAACGCCGATGAGCCTTTGTA
>JBBUCR010000099.1:0-1517 GCA_038057695.1 Patescibacteria group bacterium
AGTGCTCGCAATGACAGAACAGACGCAGAGCGCGAGTTTCGTAATTCACAGTGGAAAAAGAAAATGAACTACAGTACAATACTACTCATTCCTTAATGGCTTTGTTGCATACATCATCAGCCTTCTCTCACCATTGTGCGCTTTTGCTATTACTGACTTTCTCTCCATAACGTAATACCTCTATTTCCTGAAAAGAGCCGTACATAAGCACATTTCCCTGCAATTCTTGTTACGTGAAGCGCGAATCATCAGTGGATTATGAACAGGCTTTTAGCAGTATGAGTAATTCGCAGATTAGTTTTACTGTGAAAAATCTTCTCACCACTTTTCTCGGAATCCTTGCTATACTTGGAGCGGTCGTTCCTACGGTTGCTTTCGCGTCGCCCACAGAGCGACCCGTGCCTCCCGGGGAAACCACCTCTGACGAGTCCTTCGTTCCGTGCGGAACCAAAGATACGAAGAAGTTGGTGAATGGACAACTAGTAGATGCGCAGGTTGAAGTTACAGGCGCGGATGGAGTCAAGAGGACGGTGTATGGCGACGGCATCGTGGATAATCCCTGCAAGTTTACCGACGTTATTGAACTTGCGAAACGACTGATAATGGGCTGGATTATCGCGGGCGTTATCGTCGCCACGATGGGCTTCGCCTATGCCGGACTTCTCTACATCACGGCGGCGGGCGCATCGGAGAAAATCAGCCACGCGCATATGATTTTCGTGAAGACGTTTTGGGGACTCGTCTTTATGCTCGCGGCGTGGCTTATCGCGTACTCTTTGGAGCAAGTCTTCCTTTCCGACACGGCAAGATGCAATTCGTTTCTGACCACGCCGGAGGATAGGGCAAAATTAAAATGTGATTGATTGGACGGGTTTTAACCCCTCCGTGTTCAATTGAAAGCAAAGGAGCATACAGAGTAAGACACCAGCGAGAGACATCATTATGTTCACAAATAAAACAAACAATTTTCTCACCGGTACAAAGGCCCGCATGGTTGTGTTCCTCTCCTCATTTCTTATACCCGTTGCCATGCTTTCCGCCCAAACCGACTGCACAGACCCAACACGTCTTTGCAATCCGATTAAATTCCCTAATCTCTCTTCATTCTTGCTTGCCATTATCAACGTGGTGATTCAGTACGGCGCTATCCTTGTCGTCTTCTTTATTGTCTTCGCGGGGTTCAAGTTTGTTACAGCCCAAGGTAATTCCGAGAAAATCAGCGAGGCGCGGAAAATGCTCACGTGGGTTGTCGTGGGCGCGTTCGTCCTCCTTGGCGTCTATGTCATCCGCGCGGCTGTGTGTGGGACTATCAAACAGCTCGGCGTTACCGTGCAGTGCGAGATAGTGCCGTAAAAACCGTGAATTACAAAACTCACCAAAAGCCTACTTTCTGTCATTCCCGCGGAGGCGGGAATCCAGATATTTCCTCACCTTTCTGGATTCCCTTTTTCAAGGGAATGACAAAAAGAGAGGTTCTTTTTCCTATTTCTTATTTCTTATTTCCACTTCTTTCTTTT
>JBBUCR010000100.1:0-9375 GCA_038057695.1 Patescibacteria group bacterium
CGAACTGGAAGCGGATTGTCGGCGAGAAGTCCATTGAGGCGTATCAGAAGAAAGGACTTAAGCCGCCGTATACGGACCCGCTCAAAGTGGGGGATATCGTCATTGAAGCGCTCCAAAAGTATCTTACGAGCGGTCCCGTCATCGCGATGGTTTGGCAGGGCGCGCACGCGGTGAAGATTGTCCGCAAGGTAACGGGCGGGACCGAACCGCTCACGTCCGATGTCGGCACGATTCGCGGAGACTTTGTCCTTGATTCATACCAAATGGCGGACATTGACGGCAGGGCGGTGCGCAATCTCATCCACGCGTCCGGTTCGGTTGAAGAAGCGGAAAATGAAATCAAACACTGGTTTAAGAGCGACGAGCTGGTGAAGTATCGCCTCATCGGGGAGCAGATTCTCTATGATGTGAATCTGGACGGACTACTGGAGTAGATTTAAGTTGTAAGATTTATGATTAAAGTACGGTGAGTTGCAAAACCACGTACCGTCATTGCGAGCGTAGCGAAGCAATCCAGGGGCGATTGCTGGTTTCTAGATTGCTTCGCGCTTCGCGCTCGCAATGACACTGAAAGGACTGCGTTTTGTAATTCAAAGTAAAGTAAGATAACTTCCCTTCCCCCTCACTGAAATCTTTAATCTGAAATCTTCAATCTGCAAGAGTTGTCAAATTTTTCTCCCGGACTTATCCACAGCTCCCACTTCATCTGGCGGCGGGATTTTTTCTTCGCTTTCCACTTTTTATGCACCTGTTATCAACCTCTCGCGATTTCAGTGGCGCCATACGGAGTATAATCGGTCCACCGTTTCCTGATAAGGGAGCCTAAAATTATAAATTAAACATTACTCCCTTGTTACTCGTCGGTCTTTGGGCCACGGTACGGGACAAAAGTAAACTTATGCGCTCCAGTCTTATCAGGGAACCTTGAAGCCGTCCGCCAGCCCCATGTGGGCGGCGGACCGGCTGTAGCCAGAGAAGAAGTCTTCAGCTTCTAGGTTTTAGCTTTTAGGGAAGACTAGAAGCTAAAACCTAGCAGCTAATCTGCGGATGTATACGAATCAAACCCTAACACCCTTTTAATCGTCTTCCCGACACGGAAGCTACGGCTCACGTGCGCGAGAAAGAGGAGAGGAAGCAGGAAGAAAGGCTTGGTTCGTAGTCATCCGGAGAGAAGAACTGCCACTGATAACAAGTAACTTGCAACTGCAACAAAAGCCTCGAAAGAGGCTTTTTTGTCTTCGTCATAGTGTAACTCCCCACACCCGTCATTGCGAGCACAGCGAAGCAATCCAGCGGTAGGGCCGTATATTCTGGATTGCTTCGTCATTCCGCTTCGCTTCATTCCTCGCAATGACGGCTTCACAAAGCCGTGAGAGGGGGTGGGTGTGGAGAGTTACTTGTTACCGTTCCTTGTTATATGTTACAGTTAAGTCGGTTACTTGAGATGTTACCTCTATAACACATCATTAGGGAGTTCAAATCGTTGCGCACTGTCGAGCCCCTTCAGGATTCGCTTATGCGTAATTGAGAACACCCACCTGGATTCGTTCTAGGGAACATCCGAGTAACCACTAAAAAACTCCGCAGAGGAGTTTTTTAGTGGAAATGTGCAAAACACAGACTACACAAAAGACCAAACCCCGAATAGCAGAGCAAAGCTCGCTACGGGGCGGGCACAATACAAAGCACAAATACTTCAAACACAGACTTGATTTTCTTCCATTTGGTTTTTGGATACTGTGCTTTATACTTGTGGTATGTCCCGCACTTCGCTTTTATACATCCTCACCGGTCTCATTAGTATCGTCGCGGCGCTTCACGGCGTAGCGATAGCATACTCGCTCTATTGGCATTTTTCGTGGTTTGATATTCTTCCGCACTCTTTCGGCGGAATGTTCGTTTCACTTCTCGCCGTTTGGCTCTGGTTCTTTTCAGGCTATCTCGGAGCGCATCCTTTGCCCAACCAACGCGCGTTTTTTTGGATAACGGTTACGAGCGCGCTCGTGATTGGTGTCGGGTGGGAAATCTTTGAGCGCGGGCTTGGACACACATGGAGTCCGGAAGGCTATTTGTTAGATACCTTCATTGATGTCATTTCCGATACAATCGGGGGAATCATTATTGGTCTGTTCTTGATGCGAACCGCGCGACAAACACTAAATCCTAAACCCTAAATTCTAAACAAATTCTAATTACCAAAATCATAAACCAGAAATAGGAACTTTGCCTTTGGATTTTCTTCATTTTTAATTTAGGTATTGTTTAGGATTTCGGATTTCGTGCTTAGGATTTATGAACAGTAGAGAACTATAAAAATTATACCGAGTGTTGCTTCTATGACTTCAGATACGAAAAAGGCGATAGTATCATTCTACGGCGGTGTCGGGAGCGTTACCGGCTCCAATTTTATGCTTGCCCGGACAAATTCTGCGGAGCAAAATGTGCGCGGGCGAGAAGGGGATGGAACACGCATACTTATTGATTGCGGGCTCATACAGGGAGAGAAATTCGCGCACGACCTCAACCGTGAACCATTCGCGTACGACCCTGTATCGGTTGACTACCTTCTTATAACGCACGCGCACATTGACCATGTCGGCCGTATTCCGAAACTGGTCCGGGACGGATTTAAAGGGAAAATCTTAAGCACGCCGGAAACACTGGACCTCGCACGTCTCATGCTTCCGGACGCGTTTTCCGTGCTTCGGATGGAAACACCAGAGGGCGCGGAGCTTTTATACGACGAGCAGGATATTGAAGAAGCCTTTTCGCTTTGGGAGACCGTTCCGTATCACGAGAGGAAGCAAGTGGGGGAGTTTGAGATATTTCTCAAAGACAGCGGGCACATCCTCGGCTCCGCGATGGTCGAGCTAAGTCTTAGAGGTTCAACCTCAAAGTCTTCAGAGAGGTTGAACCTCTCCCCGAGAAAGATCGTCTTCACCGGAGACCTCGGCAGTTATCCGACGCCGCTCCTAAAGCAAGCGGAAGATATCACGGACGCCACCTATCTCGTGATGGAAAGCGTGTATGGCGACCGCGATCACGAAGGTGGAGAGATGCGCAAGAAGCGTTTGGAGGAGGTGATACGGGACACGATACAAAGAAAGGGGGTGCTCCTTATCCCTTGTTTCTCGCTTGAAAAGACGCAGGTGCTTCTCTCCGAAATGGACGAACTGTTTGAAGACAAACGACTGTTTGATATCCCCGTTTTTCTTGACTCTCCGCTTGCGATTAAGGTGACTGATGTGTATCGGCAATATGCGGACACGCTGAATCCGGAAGCGCAGAAGCGACTTGCGGGAGGAGACGACATCTTTTCATTCAAAAATCTACGACTCACGATGGACGCGCGTATGTCGTCGGAAATTGAGCGGACACCAAGCCCGAAAATCATTATCGCTGGCTCTGGTATGTCGGCGGGCGGGCGCATCTTGGACCATGAACGCCGCTACCTCGGCGACCACAAGAATACCATTCTTTTCATCGGCTACCAGGCAATAGGGGGCCTGGGGCGGCAGATTCAGGAGAGGGTGAAGCATCTCCGGATTGAGCAAACAGATGTGACGGTACGAGCCCGCATTGAAACGATTACCGGCTACTCGTCGCATATGGACAGCGACCACCTGCTCGCGTTCGCGGAAAAAGACGCGGGAGCGGCGGAGAAGATTTTTGTGGTTATGGGCGAACCCAAAGCTTCGCTTTTCCTCGCGCAACGGATTCAGGATTACAACGGGAATGAAACCTATGTGCCTGTGGCGGGGGAGAGCGTGGAGATAGAGTTGTAGAATATAGAATTTGGAATACAGAATACAGAAAATAAAACAGAGCCTATCAGTGACGATAGGCTCCAGTTGGAAGATTCTAGGGCAACTTCCGTCTTCGAAATTGTGACGTACTATTCTACGGCACATCATTTCAAAGCGAACATCTTCGTGTCAGACCACTCTCTTCAGATGGAGACGCGCGATGTACAAAGATTCAGCAAGCGGGGTGCCTTTCTGAACTAGTGGCTCGAGCGTTCTTGCAACCCACACTTCGTTCGTTAGGTCTGCTTCTGTGTGGACGACTGCCTCGTCCGTCAACAGTTTTTCCAGGAGTTTGTTAAAAATCTCCGGTCGAGGAACGTATCGACCTTCTTTGATGATGTGAAGCATGCGAAGACGGCAAAGCAAAAGCACGATTTTCCACCAATGTGGCGTGGCGACTGTAGGTTCCGGAGTAGAACCGCTATCCGATACAACGAAACACCGTTTGTTAAGAAGCGCCCACGCGTTAAGTGCGAATTCCTCCGCAAAAGCGCGAGCTACTTCAAGGTAGTGCCTACCCCCGTCTTTTCCCAGACAGTTTTCTTCGTGCGGTCTCAGGTTATCCCACCCGCCGAATCCGCCATACGGTCTGAAGAACCAGAGCAACGTTGAGAAGAGAGGTTCCTGATAGGGGAGAATATGTAGAAAACCTCTTTTCTCGAAGTAGTGTTTGCAGATAACGGCAAACGCTTCTTGGCTGAGCCGTTTCTTCAACTCCCCTATGCTATTGTAGCCCGAGAGTGTAAAGATACACTTTTTACTTCCCGCCCCTGTTTCAGGGGCAGGTTCACCGTATCTGTCCGCAACTTCCATACCGAATATGAACTGCGTGCCGTCGTTGTCTGCACGGACGAGACGGACGAGGTTCACGCGAAGCCAACCTCTCCGGTCGTCGAACGACATCGGGCGGTTCCACTCTTTGAGTCGCTCTCTCCACAAAGAGCGTTCAAGAAGGATTGTGTTGTCGAGTTTGTGAGGTTCTATTTTTGTCTCCGTTTCGGTAGCATTCATCTGTTGTCCTTTTGTTATGCACCGCAATTTGGTGCGCCTGCACTACAAACTATCAGACGAAGGCGTACTTGTCTACGGATTTCCTAGTACGTCAAAAAAGCCCCAGTCTTAGGGCTTTTTCTATATTCTTCTCTTCCTCCTATTCAATCTGGGTTTTGCCGAGGCGTTTGGCCTCCTGAATGAAAAACGATTGCCACTCCTTTTCCAACAGGGGGATAAGCAGTTTCGGGTAGTCTTTGAGCGTTTCGGCTTTGGTGAACTGCGCGGCAAGTTGAAGCGGGTCAAGGTAGTTGTCAAACTTTATTTGCGCTTTTTGAACAAGCTCGTCAATCATCCAGTCTTTCTCTTTCTGCAAAATACAGTAAAGGTCTATGAAGTCGCGCGAGCGCGGTTTTTGATAAATGGTAAAGATTTTATTGACGGTGATATCAAGCAAGCTATCAATACCGAGTTTTCCAATTTTATTTTTTTGCTCAATTCGGGGGAAGGGGAAGTAGGTGAACTCTGTTTTTATAGTGTCCGTGCCGACAGCAAGAAAGAATAGATTTCTGTTGAAACTCTGTTCGTAGGTAATAGAGGTAATGCCTGCTTTATCTTGCATTTTCTTAAAAAATGCGGAAATTGCCTGCGGGTCAAATTCTTCTTCAGCGAAGAAATCTAAATCTTCCGAAAGGCGATGCTGTAAATAGTATTCGGCAAGCGCGGTGCCGCCGGAGAGATAAAAATATCCAGCGATAGTGGTATCGTCGGCAATGAGCGCAAGAATCCTCTGCTGATTCTCGGTGAGAATGGGCATATTATGAAAGCGCGAGCGCAAGAGCTTTGCGCTTAAACCGGTCAATGTCTATTTGTTCCCAATACTTAACGAGCTCCGACTTTTTTATTTTCTCCTCACCCAAGCCAAAATTGATACGTTGCTCAAGCCGCCACACCGCGTGTGCCGCGGGGTCTTTTTTTAGTTCGGTTTCATCAACCGACCAGTGTGTAGTTTTATTCATGTTAGACAGTATAGCACAAAATCGACTCCGTGTCCTGTTTTTTGACAAACAAAAAGCCCATCCCCCGGGCTTTTTCTATATTCTATATTCCAAATTCTATATTCTCTCTACTGCTTCACTTGCGCCACCACCCGTTCAAACGTCTTCGGCTCGTCCTTTGCGAGCGTGGCGAGGATTTTACGGTCAAGCTTAATACCCTTCAGTTTCAGGGCGTGGATGAGTTTGCTGTATGAGATGCCGAGCGGGCGGGAAGCGGCGTTGATGCGGATATTCCAGAGCGCGCGCATATCACCCTTCTTATCCTTGCGATGGGCAAACGAGTACTTGCCGGCGTGGACATAGGCCTCCCACGCGATGCTTTCTTTCTTGGAACGGCCATGGCGATAGCCCTTCACCTTCTTGAGGAGACTGCGGCGGAACTTGAGAGCGTTTGTGGCTTTTTTGACTCGGCTCATGTTTTTAACTGAAAAATCTAAACTCTAAACTCTAAACACTAAACTCTAAACAAATTCTAAATTCTAAACGGTGTTTCTGGAGTTTCTGATTTGATGTTTGTGGTTCGTTTAGGATTTAGATATTAGGATTTAGAATTTCCCGTTTTTGCCTACGGCAAAAAACGGGCAATGTCTCCTTTCTTCATATGCAGTGCAACCATCCGCTTTCGGCCGAGCTGGGCGCGACGACGCGCCTTGGCGTTAAAATGGTTCTGTCCTTTACCGCGCATTAAAATCTTACCGTTCTTGGTAACTTTGAGGCGTTTGGTAAATGATTTGTTGGTCTTCATATCGTGTATCGTGTATCGTAAAGCGTGGAGCGTCAGAGTCTTTTCTTTCGCTCTACGTTATACGTTACACGTTTTGCGTTACGCCTTCTCAATGATTATCGTCAGTCCTTTCGGGCCTTTCTTCACGGGGTCAGCTACTTTGTATTCAAGCGGCACCAATTTCAGAATACGCTGCAGTCGTTCCTGCAGGAACTTGAACTCCATATACTTCGCCCGGCCGATGAGGAAGAGATCTATCTTCACTCGGTTCCCCTCGGAGAGCCACTCGCCGACACGCTTTGCTTTAAGCTCCAAATCGTGCTCGCCCGTGCCTATCTTTACCTGTATATTCTTGACCTCTACCGTATGCACTTTCTGCCTCGCCACCTTCTGTTTCTTGTTTTCAGCGTACTGAAACTTACCATAATCCATTATTTTTGCAACCGGAGGGACGGCGCTTGGGGAAATCTCAATCAAATCAAGGCCCACTTCCGCGGCCTTAGTAAGCGCTTCCTGCAGGGTAATGACCCCCACATTCTCTCCCTCGGGTCCGATGACCCGAAGCTGTGGCGCCCGTATTTGGTGATTGATTCTGATTCGTGGGGTGCTCAAGGGTGCAAATGATTATGTGTAGCCCGCCTAGACTTGCTATGCGAGACTGGCCGTATTTATATCATTTTATTCGGGAAAAGTACACCTAGTTGCAAAACCAGAGAGAGAGAGAGCTAATATGCGAAATTAGAAAAGTATGTTCAAACCTCAACTTCATCTCTATATGCCGACTCAAACAGTTGCACCGAATCCGAATCTGCAGGTCATCACCCACAATGGGCTTCTGCCAAGCCAAGGCGGGAAGCGGATGGGGTACCGAGCATTTAACCAAGCAACAGGGACGTGGGCGGTTTTCTGGCTCACGCCGCCGATTGTGGTGGTACAGCCGAAGCCTGTGGAACCTCCCCCGCCGACGCTCCCGAGTGCGTATGCGGATGATTTCCTCACTCTCTACCAAGGCTGTTGCCCTCATTGCGGTCGGTACATCGGAAGTCTCCGTTTGCGACGGGATGAGGTGCAAGACACAGCCGATGCCGGTCCCATTTGGCTTCATGTCTGTGGCAGTTGCGGAAAACGCATCCGCCATTGGTAGCCCGATGCGTTTCGGTCCTCTCTTCTCACACCACGCCACTCTTTCAGAAAGGGTGGCGCGTTTTTGTTTCTCCCATTAACCCTCCTTTTCATTCATCAGAAACACATCCTCAATTGCGCGCTGCTTTAGTGCTTTGGTAACGCGATAGGCGAGCAGGATGGAAGGATTATACCGCCCTTGTTCAAGCGAGATGATAGTTTGCCGTGTCACCTCGACTGTTTTCGCAAGTTCTTCCTGCGTGATTCCGAGTTTCTTCCGACGCTCAGCTATAGTGGTTTTCATACAACGAGTTAGTCTCTCTTATCAAGGTAGTAATTCGTGGAAGCCTTCGCGATAAGGCCGGCAACTAAGGCGATGATGATGACGGGGTCAATGACAAGTGTGCCGTTTTGCGCTACGCTTTGCGCACTTTGGTACGCGACACCGACGGCAAGTACCGCGATAATCGCCCACAAGGCATTCCGCTCCGCGAATGCTTCGTGTAAGGTCTCCAGCTCGTCTTTCTTCATACGAAACATAATATCCACCGTATCGGCGATAAGCACCACTGCCACAACGGCAATCGCAATTATCCGCGCCTTCTCTTCCATGAATATAAACTGCGTTGCGAAGAGTACCGCGACAAACGCCGCGAGATATACCCACCCCTCTTTCGTGGCGGGGGAGAGACCCCAGCCACCCCACTTTCTCCTCGTAAACAATTCTGGTTTTCCTATCATAGAAATACGTTAAGCGTATAATGTAAAATATAGTATACGTATGAAGTATATTACATCAAGAGGTAGGTGTGGATAACCGCGCATCACGTTCTCTCCTTAGTAACCATTGCGCTTGCCCTGTTGTGCGGGAGCGTGTAGGCTGTTTTAGGACACAAAAACAGTACAACCACGGGAGAAAAAACGATGAACATTGACACACTGGACGCGCTTAGTCCGCTGGACGGGCGCTATCGCAAAAAAGTGGGAGCCCTCGCGTCAGTCTTCAGCGAGCGCGGGCTTATGGCGCGCAGGACACAGGTAGAAACTCGGTATCTGCTTGCTCTGTCGGAGCACCCCGATGTCCCACTTCGTGAACTTACCGGCCCGGAACGCAATTTCCTGCGTTCTCTCAACAGAGTTTCGCTTAAAGACGCGGGAATCATTAAACGGATTGAACTCAAAGGGTATCGTGGCCGGCCAAGGACAAACCACGACGTCAAAGCGGTCGAGTTCCATCTGCGATATCATTTCGCTACAAAAAGCCTCCGCGATGTCGTGGAGTGGATTCATTTCGCGCTCACTTCGGAAGACGTAAACAACGTCGCCTACGCGCTGCAATTGCGGGAGGGGATTGAAAGACATCTTCTACCCGCCCTTGAAAGCGTACACGCTATGATTCAAGGTCTCGCGCGCGACTACGCGTTTATCTCCATGCTCGCGCGGACGCACGGCCAACCGGCATCACCGACGACCTTCGGGAAGGAGATGAGGGTCTTCGCCGTACGAGAAAATCGGGAACTGACTGAACTACGAGCGTTTCGGATTCTGGTTAAGCTAAACGGAGCGAGCGGAAACTACCATGCGCATAAAACCGCGCTTCCCTGTGTGGATTGGCTTAAGTTTTCAGAAGAGTTCCTGCGGGGATTCAACGGCCGAAGACATACTGTGTGGTTTG
>JBBUCR010000101.1:0-13281 GCA_038057695.1 Patescibacteria group bacterium
TTAGGAGTTCTTAACCCCTCGTTCCAACCAATTTCGGCCTCTTCACCTGAGCCACCTTGACTTGGGGGATTATCGTCTTCCGCGCTTCTTTTCCACGGGAAGTTTGCCGAGCTTTGCAAGTTTTTCGCGTTCGGCCGTCCGTTCAATGAATTTGAGAGTCGCCATCTTTCGCTTGAGGGGAGACTGATTACGAGTCTTATAGCGAAGGCGCCGCACCCTATTCAGGACGCCGGAACCCTGCACCCGCTTGGAGAAACGGCGAAGGAGCGACAGGCTGCTTTCGCTACCGGTTTTCTGGACTTCCACATTGACACTTTGGCCTAACATGAAGGGCATGGTAGCACAAGAGCACTATTTAGAGCAAATTGCTCAAAAGTTGGACAAAACACAAACATGCACAGTGACCAAACAAAACACAAGCTATTCGGAACACAAAAATGGCGGAAGAACTCCTCGCTTATTTCTTTGTTTTTCCCAATTCGTGTTTTGTCCGGGTTTTTGGGTACTGTGCTTTGTGTTTTTTCCCTATCCCAACTTCATCTTCTTGAAATACTCCGTGAGTTTACAGAGCGGGACGGTCTCCTGCGCGCGGCTGACGGTATTTCGGACAATAACGGAATTCTCAAGCGCCTCTCTTTGTCCCAAGATAAGGGAGTAGGGAATCCGGAGATTTTCCGCGGATGATAATTGCGAAATAAGTTTGTCGCGGTTCAGCGCCTGATAGAGCGGAATGTGCGCCTGGCGCAGAATCTCAATAACACTCAAGCTTTTCAGTTTCGCGCAAAAGCCGAGCTGAAGGAAAAAGACGGAGGGTTTCTTGAAACGAATCGTACGCGGCGCCGCGGCCTCCTTTTCTGCTCTCGTGAGAAGCAGATTCATACCGACGGAAGGGACGTCACGTTTCAGGCCAAGTCGTTTCCCTAGATTGTTGTACCGTCCACCGGAACAAAGCACTCGGGATGTGCCGTCTTTAAGCGTTTCTCGGATTTCAAACAACGTCTCGGAAGAAAGCACGCGGTTGCCGAGGAGATGGTGGTCTATGCGGTAGGGGATTTCAAGTTCCTCAAGAAACTCAAGCACCTCCTTAAAGTGCCGCCTACTCTCGTCGCCCAAAAAGCCGATTGATTTCGGGGCCTCCTCCGCGAGCGCCTTGCACTTTTCGTGTTCGCACGAGAGAAGGGCGAGAGGATTTTTCCGGAGCAGAGTTTTACACGTTGCCGGAAGCAATGCAACGTGCTTGCGGTAGAAATTGCCGAGCTCGCGCGTAAAGCGGCTCGTTGATTCGCGGTCGCCGACGCTGTTCAGTGAAAGCGAGAGTTCGTCGTGCGCCTCCTCTTTCAGCGTGGCGAACGCAACCTGAATAAGCGTCGCTTCACCGACGCTCTTGCCGCTTCCCATGATTTCGTACGAAAGCCGTCGTTCACCCGCCTTTTTCTTCAGTGCGTTGCCAGAACTGAATTCGGTGCAGTACATAACCGGCTGGGCGCGCTCAAAGAGGTTCTTGTCCGCGTAGTGCCGGAAGAGCGCAATCTTTTCTTCAAGTGTGGGCGCGAGAGCGGCGGATTCCGGCTTCGCTTCGTTGCCTAGTTCGTCAGCTTTCGCCCTGTCTTCTTTCGTGATAATGAGTTGGGAGGGGAGCGGAGTGAACCCGTAATAGAGAGCGGTCTCAATCCGCGGGTCAACGTTTTTGTAGTCAATATAGGCCGAAGCGCCGCTGGCCTTCTCCTTGCGGCTCGCGGCGGCTGTCCGTTCCTGGAGGTTCAACTGCTTTCCGGCCGCGGTTTGCCGGACTACCTGTTTGGTTTTGGGAGACATATGGGGAAGCTGTTAGCTTTTAGCTGTTAGGAAGAAAAAGATATTACGTATCGAAAGTCTTTAAACTATAAGCTAAAGCCTAAAAGCTATAAGCTATTCTGTTTTCCATTCTCCGGGGAACACGCCGATTTTGGAAAGTGGGTAGAGACGGATAAGCGGACGTCCGACAATAAGTTCGCGCGAGAGGGTTCCCCAGAGCCGCGAGTCCGCGCTTTCCCCGCGATTGTCCCCAAGCACATAATACTCGTCCTTGTTCAGCTTGACGGTAACGTCTCCTTGGTTCTTGGCCTCGGTTATCGAGCCCTGTCGCCAAACAAACCCGTCAGGGTGCTCCGCATTTTTGACGGTAACAGTGTCGCCCTTTACCTCTATGGTTTCGCCCGGAAGTCCCGCGACGCGCTTGATGAGGAACTTGCTTGGGACGGGAGGGAAGCGGAACACAATGACATCTCCGCGCTTCGGGTTTTCAAACCGATACGAGAGCTCGTCAATGATGAGGTAATGGCCGGTCTCAAAGGCCGGAACCATTGACGCGCCGCTGACAATAAAGGGTTGCGCGATAAACAGCCGTATCGGCGTGACGACAGCGACGGCGATAATCGCGAATTTCGCGAAGTCCAAGATAGATTCCTTCGCGGACGGTTTTCTTTCTTCGGGAGGCGCTTCTTTTTTCCACATTTTTTCCTCCGCAGGTTCCATAATTGATGAATTGTACTGCCACGGTGCGCATTGACGCAATGAGCAAAGATGTTTCGTAGCACGAAAAAGTGTGGTAACATCTTTGAAAGCACAAAGCACAGTACACAAAAACCAAACAAACTTCTCAAAGCACACTGTCCAAAAATCAAAACGAAGAAGTTTATTTTATGTTTTGGAGTTTTGTGTTTTGTTTGGGCTTTGTGCCGTCTGTGTTTTGCGTCGTTTTTAAAATATGCAATATTTTATCGTTGGTTTGGGAAATCCGGGAGCGGAATACGAAAACACACGCCACAACACGGGCAGGATGGTGTTAGATGTGTTCAGAAAAGCGGAAGAATTGCCCGAATGGACATCTGATAAGAAGATAAACGCTCTTGTTTCTCGAGGCTCGGTGTCTGCTCGGTCGTCAAAGGTCAAAGGTCAAAGGTCAATTGTGCTGATTCAGCCGCAGACATACATGAATAAGTCCGGTGACTCCATACGAACGCTGGTAAAGAGTAAAAAGGCGGCTGAACAGCTTGCGGTTATTCACGACGATTTGGATATTCCTTTCGGGAAATACAAAATCTCGTTCAATAAAAGCTCCGGCGGACACAAGGGCGTGGAGTCTATTATGAAAGCGGTAAAGACCAAGGCATTCGTCCGTGTGCGCGTCGGCATTGCGTCATCCGCGTCGGCAGTCAAAAAGTCGCAAGCCGAATCCGCAGTGGAGAAAACCATTTTGGGGAAGTTCTCACCCACAGAGCTCACCGAGCTCAAAAAGCTCGCGAAAAACATCGCGGAAGGCCTACGCTGTCTTATCACCGAAAGCAGAGAAAAAACTATGTCGCAATATCATTCCTGAATTGAAATGGAAATAGGTAAGACAAAAGAAGATTTGGAATATGAAAAAGCAAAATTACAAGCAGAAGAATATTACAAATCAATTAAGTCAGTAAAATGTCCCGCATTTAACGGTGAGGAAGTGTTCTTCACTTCTGAAGGATTCAACCATATACTGTACCGGATAAAAAAGCAGGAACGTGAAGTACGCGCTCAACTAACTCGGTTTAAACTACTTCCACTTGCTAAAGAACTCTTAGCAAAAACAAATACGTTTCAAGAGTGTGAAGAATACTCTGAACAAGTGTTAGTTTCGCGACATAAGAAAAAAGAGTGGAAACCCATTTTTATCAAAGATTGGGGGTTTGTCGCTGTAATTCAAAACACTAGAATAAAAGTTGTGGTAAAACGGGTGGGGAAGAACGGGCAACGACAATTTCACAGTGTCATTCCGTATTGGAACACTAGATACTATAGAGATATAAAAATCATCCAAAATACGAGTAGAACCAGTGTTATTGAGGACGTCTAGCCATCAAAAATACCGCCGTTAAGCGGTATCTTTGATATGCTTGCTTTCGACACTACAATTTGGTCGATAGGCCTGACGGCCCAACAAGCACCCACATACTATAGCAAAAAAAGGCGAAAAAGCAATTGGCTGTGTATAAGTAGGTTTACTACTTTTGCGACGTAGTTGGCAGGTTGGACCAGATTAGTTGGTATAGTAGACTTAACTATATGAAGAATTGGCTAACAGAAAATTGGTTTATGTTGGCGATAGTTATATTGCTACTGATGATTTACTCAAGACTTGGCGATGTTAAAGAAAATACTTTTTATACAGCAGACGTGGTTGATGCTAGCGCGACTAGAATAATTGACTCTCTAGATAGTAGGCTCGAAAGGATGGGAGACGGTATTGATTCTATTTACAGAATGCAAGGTTTGTGATTTTTAAATGCAATAGCCGCCGAGAGAGTGGCCTAAGGTGTCTTGGCGTACAAGGTTTGACCTTGTAGTATATTGGATATCATCGTCGGTCTTCAATACCGTACCTCATCACCGAGAATCGGGAGAAGGCAATGAGTCGGTATCATTTGTAGGTTCTATAAGTAATTTATGTATCTGCTTCCAAAAACAGATAAAAAGATGAAAGAAGATCTCTACATTCGGGTGCTTCTTTTTGCCAATGAAAAGCAAGAAACAGGATTTACGTGGGAAGAAATAAAAAATCACTTTGACCTGACTCCTTTACAAGAGAGTTGGATAAGAAAAATCTTTCTTACGGCTAGTGATAAAGATAGGAAGTTTTTTGAACACCTGCGAAATGATGAAAGCACTACGCCAAATCAGCATTATTACTCCCTAAATGAAAAGGGAATAAGTGCTGCAATTAACTATAAAGGACTTACGCACGCAGAAGCAAATAGCGGACATGCGCTTTGGTTTGCGGGTCTTTCTATTCTTTTAACTGGAATCGGAATCTTTTTACAACTTAAGCAGACAACACTGACAGAGATTCAAACGGCTCCTGAACAGATTCGTCAGGCAAGAATAAAGCAAAACGCGATAGATTTTTGCAAAGGGAATCCCAACTCAGTCAGTTCAGGTCTTTATTACCCAAGTTCCAGTAAAGAGTTATCCTGCTCTGAAGCTTTGCTACTTGATAAGTAAAGGTTATTGATTTTAGGTATCGCAACTGGATTGAGACACACCAATCAAAAGCCGCCCTGGAGAGGGGGGCTTTTGTGTGGAGGAGAGATGTAGAAGAGAAAACCACCCCTTCGCCTCGAAGACTCGGCACTTCCCCTCTAAAGAGGGGCAGAGGGGAGGAGGAAGATTCCGTGTCGGTTCCGTGTTGCCTTCGTTCCGCGTCGCTTCAGTGTCTTTATTTCTTCTCCCCGGCGAACGAGAGCGCCATTTTTTGCTGAGGGGCGTCAAAGAGGGTGATTTTGAACGTGTAGGTCTTGCCGAGCTCCAAGTTGCGGCGGAGTTTGTCTTCACTACCGAACTCAGAGATGTGCACCAGTCCCGCGACGCCTTCCTCAATGGACGCGAGCGCGCCATGCTTGTTGAACTTAATCACGACACCCTTCACCACGTCCTCTTTCTTGTACTTGGTCGCGGCATCAATCCACGGATTCGGCTTCAACGCCTTCATGGAAAGGGAAATCTTACCGTCCTTGATTTCAATGATTTTTACCTTTGCTTTGTCGCCGACCTTATAGAGCTTGCGCGGGTCTTCAACGAGTGCCCAGTCAATTTCGGAAATGTGTACCAAGCCTTCAAGGCCATCTTCAAGCTTTACGAACACTCCGAAATCAACGAGCCCCGTTACTTCACCCTCACGCTCGTCGCCGACATTGTACTTACCGATAATCTTCTCACGCTCTTTCTCGGTCGTGCTCTTTTCGGAGAAAATCAGCTTGCCCTCTTTCGGAATGGCGGAAATAATCGTGACCGAGAGCTTCTCGCCGATGAGTTTCTTAAGCTCTTCAAAGATCTTGTCCTTGTCGCCGTCCGGCACGCGTGGATAGTGGTCTGCCTTGAGTTGCGAAGCGGGAAGAAATCCCGCGATGCTCTGCCATTCAAGGATGAGCCCGCCCTTGTTCGCCTCCTTCGCGGGAAGCTCGAAGACTTTCTTCTCGCGGATAGCCGTTTCTGCGTCGCTCCAGATGAGCGCTTGGCGTGCCTCTTTCAGCGAGAGCTCAATGTAGCCGTTCGGATTTTCAAAATCAACAATTTTCGCGGCGATTGTGTCCCCGACGTTGATTTTCTTAATGACATCGCGCGCGTTGATATACTCGCGTCCATAGATGATGCCCGTCCCGAACGGGGGCAAATCCACATACACTTTGCCGTGCGAGGAGGCAATCACCGTGCCTTCTATTAAATCTCCCACGAGCGGAGGATTCTTAACCGAAGCCATGAGCTTGGTCATCAGCTTCGCGTTTTGCTTGGCCGTCTCCGCGGCCGCTTCCGCCTCATCTGCGGACATAATGATATTGGTATCGTCCATACTTGTACTAAATATGTCGGGAAAGTCTTGGCCTAGGGTGGTAGCGAGTCCGGGCTTGGCTTAGGGTTATTTCCTGACGATTGCTAATAATCGTGGTACAACCACACTCATATTTCGTTTTCGTCTTCGCTCGTCCGCCAAGGAAACTACGAAGTTTCCGCGGGCGCTCCTCTCGAGCCGAAATAAAACACCCAAGGGATGTGGAGGGAAGAATACGCCAAACTTTTGAATTTGTCTATGCATGCATGTATGTCAGTAACTCTCCACGCCCCTCCTCTAACGGCTTTGTGAAGCCGTCATTGCGAGGAATGAAGCGAAGCGGAATGACGAAGCAATCCGGAATATACGCCCCTACCGCTGGATTGCTTCGCGGTGCTCGCAATGACGGGTGTGGAGAGTCACATCGGTCAAAATATGTAAAAATGTGGAAACTCAATGTTGCCTAGACCACGGTAGATAGACTATAGTAGATAGACCTCAAAAAGTCAGAGTCTGTAATCTCGTTACTAACTACTAAGTATTTCTTCAATGATTATTACTTACCTCGGCGGGGAGTTTGTAAAGGTCCAATTCGGTGACATCACGCTCGCGTTTAATCCGCCATCCAAGGATTCAAAACTGAAGGTATCTCGTTTCGGCGCAGATGTGGCGCTGGTGAGCCTTAATCACCCCGATACGAACGGCGTGGACTCTGTAACGCACGGGGAACGGAAGCCATTTGTCATTTCAGGGCCGGGCGAGTATGAAGTAAAAGACGTCGCCGTGCGCGGTTTCCAAACTGAATCTCTTTATGATAAGGAGAAAAGAATCAACACTGTGTATACCGTATCGCTTGAAGGGATGAAGCTCTGTTTTCTTGGTGCGCTTTCGTCTTACGAACTTCCTGCAGAACTCAAAGAAGAACTGGATGGGATTGATGTTCTCTTCGTTCCCATCGGTGGAGAAGGGGTCCTCGCTCCTTCGGCGGCGAACAAACTCGCGGTCACGCTTGAACCTCACCTCGTTATCCCCATTCATTTTGAAGGTATCGGCGCTCCAAACTCACTCAAGCAGTTTCTCAAGGAGGCGGGAGAAGAAAAAACGACGCCGGTAGAAAGATTGACGCTAAAGAAAAAGGATTTGGAGGGGAAGGAAGGGGAAGTCGTTGTGTTAGCTTCTAGCTTTTAGCTGCTAGGTTCTAGTCCGACGAAGGCGAGCATTTCCTAGAAGCTAGAACCTTGAACCTAAAAGCTATGCTGTCTTTAATTCAACATCTCCAGCACAAACCCGAACACACGCGGAAGAAAATCGCGTTCGTCGCGTCCTTGGTGCTGACCGGCGTCATTGTGCTCTTCTGGCTCGTCAGCATGTCGTTCCGAGGAGGTGATACATTGGCCGCACCGCAGAAAGAAGAAACGGGCCCCTTTCAGGCAGTGACGGAAAACGTCAGTACGTTTTTTGCCGATGTCGCGTCGGCGTTTCAAGGTATGAAGAATACGTTTTCAAATATTCCGGAAGAGGTCAAAGCGCCTTCGGACACCGCCGAAACCGAGCCTGCTTCGGAGTGATTTTGGGGAAAACATACGATATTCTCCAAAACGCCTCTCAAAAGCGCCTGTGAAGGATTAACGATAAATGATTAAGGATTTTTCTGTATGTATCTCAAATCTCTTGAACTCACGGGTTTCAAATCGTTCGCGAAGAAGACCGAGCTCTCTTTTAACACGCCGATTACGGCGATTGTTGGACCGAACGGGAGCGGAAAGAGCAACATCGCTGAGGCATTCCGCTTTGTTCTGGGCGAGCAATCCATCAAGAGTATGCGCGGGAAGCGCACCGAAGACCTCATTTGGAACGGCTCTCCTGAAATGGGGCGTTCCAATCGCGCGTCAGTAAAACTCCTGTTTGACAACCGTAAACGCCTTTTAAATCTTGATGTTGACGAAGTAACGCTCGAGCGCGTCATTTATCGCGACGCGGGAAGCGAATACCTCGTTAACGGCTCTCCGGTGCGTCTCCGTGATATCGTGGAACTCCTCGCAGGAGCGCACATCGGAGCGTCGGGACATCACATTATCTCGCAGGGTGAGGCGGACAGAATCCTTAATGCCAATATGCGGGAGAGGCGAGAGATGATTGAAGACGCTCTTGGTCTCAAGATTTACCAGTGGAAGAGGGAGGAATCCGAAAAGAAACTGGAACGCACGGACGAGAATATGAGACAGGTAGCTTCACTACGCCGCGAAATCGCCCCGCACATCTCATTTCTCAAAAGGCAGGTTGAGAAAATTGAGAAAACCAAACAGCTGAAGGAAGACCTCAAGATACTTTACGGTGAATATCTGAAGCGCGAGCACGCGTATATCACGGTTTCAAAACAAAAGATAGCGGAGGAAGAGCAAACGCCCCAAGCGGAACTCGCCGAGCTGAACCGTACGCTCGCCTCTTCCAAAGAAATGCTTGAAGAAACGCGCGGGAAGGATGCCAAAACAAAGGCAATTATCGCGACTGAAGAGCGGCTGGACAATTTTCGCAAAGAACGCGAAGCGCTTTTGCGAGAAGTCGGCAGACTTGAAGGGGAAATCGCGGGAGCTGAGCGCCTGCAGAAACTCCGCGGAGCGCAGTATCAGGACAGCGTGGCGATTCCACTTTCCGAAGTTGAGGGGCTCGTGAAGCAGATAGATGAGGTCTCGGCCGACGAGGACGAACAGGATGCGGGAGTTCTCCTCGCCACCATCGGACGCATCAAAGAGGTCATGCGCGCCTTCCTGGAAAGACATCGCCGGAAAAAGGGGGAAGGAGCGGAGGATGTGGCGAAAGAAATCAAAGAGCTCGCCGGCAGGAAGAAAGAATTTGAGCAGAAACTCCTCGCGGTGCAGGAGGCGGAAGGGAAAGCCCAAGAGGAAGAACGCGCCCTCCGTGCGGAAATTGAGAAGGAGAAAGATTCTAGCCGCGACGCGGAAAAAGAAGTCTTCCGCATTAGGACGCGGCAAAATGAACTCCACGGACTACTCGGCGCCTTACAGGTGCGCCTGCATGAGATTGAGCACCTCGAAGGCGATTTCAAGCGCGAACTGACCGAAGGGGTGCTTCTCGTGGGGCGGGAGATTTTGGAATATGAAAATGTAGAGTTGAAGAACGAGAGTGGAACAGCCCTAAATCCTCAAGCGATGGCGCTTGAGGATCGGGCGAAGCAGGAGGAACGACGGCGAAGAGTGGAGAAATTGAAAATACGCATTGAGGACGCGGGCGGGGGAAGCGGGGCGGAAGTCATCAAAGAATTTGAAGAAGCGAACGAACGCGACCAGTTTCTCGCGCGGGAAATCGCCGACCTGGAGCAGAGCGCCGAGACGCTCCGAAGCCTTATCTCGGAGCTTGAACGGAAATTGGATGAGGAATTTCGCGGAGGCATTGAGAAAATAAACGCGGAGTTCCAGAATTACTTCTCGCTGATGTTCGGCGGGGGTTCGGCGAAACTCGCAATCACGAAGCCGGAGAGGAAAGTCAGGCGCGAGACGGACGACCTCATGGATAGCGAAAACGCCGCGGCAATGGCCTCCGCGGAAGAGACGGAACCGGAGACCAGCATTGATATTGAAGTGAATCTTCCGCGGAAGAAAATCAAGGCGCTGATGATGCTTTCGGGAGGCGAGCGCGCTCTTACCTCTTTCGCGCTCCTTTTCGCGATGTCGCAGGTGAAGCCTCCGCCGTTTATCATACTGGACGAAACGGACGCGGCGCTTGACGAAGCCAATTCAAGGAAATACGGCGATATGGTAGGGAACCTCTCCAAGCGTTCCCAGCTTATTCTCATCACCCACAACCGCGAGACGATGTCCCGCGCCGGTGTGATTTATGGCGTTACGATGGACAAGAGCGGAGTTTCCAAACTTCTCTCTATTGCGTTTGACGAGGCGGTGGCGGTAGCTAAATAGTTAAAAGTAGAAAGTGTAAAGTTGAAAGTAAAAAGAAGGCCACGCGGGGATGCGTGGCTTGGATAGCGAAGCAATTATTCATTCGGCTGTTCCTACGAGAGGAGCTCGGCACGGAGATCGTTTACCGGCGGCCGGATAATTGATCGTGGGTTGATTTCTTTTGGACGAAGGCGAGAGTCCTCTGGGTCAAAGAGTGTGCATTCTTCCCGAATCTTGAGAAGTACAGTGTTGAGTTGATTACGTCGTCGGGTTATCCACCCTCGGACCCGTGATTGATTAAGCGATTTATTTCTCATAGGTGTCTAACCTAGATAACTCTCTCTTTTCTGTAAACATTACACAATCCGGTAATCCAACGTCTTCCTTTCCACATCGGCGCCCATAACTTTAAAACGAACCGTGTCGCCGAGCGAGTATTTCTTTTTGGTCTTTTGGCCGACGACGGCGTAATTCTGCTGGTCCAGAACGTAGTAATCATCATGTAGGTCGCGGAGCTTCGCCATACCCTCCGAGCGTGTCTCTTTCTCTTCCACGTAGATACCCCACTCGGTGACACCGCTAATGACACCCTCAAACTCTTTCCCGACACGCTCCTTCATATATTCTACTTGCTTTAACTTGATGGACTCCCGTTCTGCTTCCGCCGCCGCGATTTCTTTTTGTGTCGCGTCGGAAGCCATCCGCTCGAGACGAGCAAACTTTTGCGGGTCTAATGTGTGCCGCTCAAGAATTGAGAGAAGTGAACGGTGCACAAGAAGGTCGGGATATCGCCGGATGGGAGACGTGAAGTGCGTGTAATATTCAAAGGCTAAACCGAAGTGCCCTATATTAGCCGTTGAATACATCGCTTTCGCAATGCTCCGTATCGCCGCCGTCTTGATGAGTGATTCGGATGCGTGACCTTCTATCGCGCTAAAGAGGGCCTGCAAATCTTTACCAGAGACGCTTGCGTCCTTGCGGATGGGCAGTTCGTGCCCGAGCGCGCGGACGAAAATACCGAGTTGTTCCAGTTTTTCACGGTCGGGAACGTCATGCGTCCGATAGATAAACGAGATTTTCCCTCCGGACTGTTTTGACGCTTGGTCAAAGAAACGGGCAACTTCACGGTTCGCGAGAAGCATAAACTCCTCAATCAGTTTATGAGTATCCAGACGCTTCTTTTTGAACACGCGGATAGGATGGCCTTTCTCGTCAAGTTCAAAACCGACTTCGTCCTGTTCAAAATCAATTGCGCCTTCTTTCGTCTTTTGCGCGCGGAGTTTTTTTGCAATCGCGTTCAAGGTGGTGAGCGCTCTGGTGAAGTCCCCAAGGACTATCCTTTCGGATCCAAGGATAGTCCTTGGGGACGCGCGGTCTATGACTTCCTGTGCCGTCTCATACGTGAACCGCTTCCGCGAATGGATGACGCTTTTCCCAAACCAGCGATTGTGCACGCGGCCATTTTTGTCCATTTCAAACACGGCGGAAAAAGCGAGGCGGTCCACATCCGGATTCAGCGAACAAAGGTCATTTGAGATGGCGTGGGGAAGCATTGGAATCGTGCGGTCTACGAGGTAGACGCTTGTGCCACGTTCGCGCGCTTCGCGGTCAAGCGCGGTGCCTTCACGGACATAATGGGACACATCAGCGATATGCACTCCTACCTCGTAGAGCTCTTTGTTTGTGATGTGGTGCTTGCGATGTGGGATTTCTCGGAACGAGATCGCATCATCAAAATCTTTCGCGTTCGCGGGGTCAATGGTGAAGAGAATGACGTCACGGAAGTCCCGCCGTTTCCTGATTTCCTAATCAGGAAACGGCGGGCCCATTTTCGCTATCGCTCCCGCCTCGGTCAGAGCATCGCGCGGAAACGCGCTTTCAAACCCCCGTTCCAAAATGATACATTCCATCTCCACCTCGTGTTCACCTTTCTTGCCGATAACGCTACTGATTTCTCCCTGTGGTTCCTTGCCGTCCTGCCACTCTTTGATTTGGACGAGCGCTTTCAGTCCCCTTTGCGCTTCTCGTGGCGGGTGGGGGATAACAATCGGCGCGTACATTCGGAAGTCGTCGGGTACGAGTATGAGCCGTGTCCCGTTTTCCTCAATCGTGCCGACAAAGCGCGTTTTCGCGCGCGTGATGATGCGCGTCACGTTCCCCATTTTTCTTTCTCGGTTTTTTCCCTTCAAGAGCTCCACTTCCACTTCATCGCGATGAAGTGCCGTGTGAAGATGCCCCGCTTCTATCCTGATGTCTTCTTCCTGCTTTGTATCTTCAATAAAACCGACTCCGCGCGAGTTTACGCTCAAAACACCGCGAATTGCTTCGCTTGTGTGCCTTATCCCTTTCTCATTCCCGCGGAAGCGGGAATCAGGATTTTTCTTGGAATATTTCTTTTTCACTGCCTTACTATACCCCCACACCAACGTTGCGGCAAAGGTAACGTTGGTGTGGGGGTATACAATTGCTTGACAAAAAGGTTGCCGGTCTGCCGGGAGGCAAACTTGCGGAAGATGAAGACCCTCGCGGCGCACTGGAGCGGGAGCTTTCCGAGGAACTCGGGCTCTCGGTCAGCGACTTCATCGTCACCGGCTGCGAGGCAAGCAAGGGATCGCCGGTCATCCGCGCACTCCCGAATCTGCGGGCGGTGAGAACGGATTATATCTTTACCATGGCGCTTCGTTCCGACCATCCATATCTCGCGATTGAGAGTTTCAAGCGCGAGGAACATGGCCACGCCGCCTTGTTCAAGTGGATACCTTACGCGGATTGGCGACAACGGGAAGCAAAGAGACGGGCTGAATATCAATAGTAACCAACAAACCAAAGACCGAAAGGAAACATAGTGAACAGTACCAATACCGAAGGAGCAGATGATACATCTGGACAAGTCATGCACAACCAAGAAGCTTTAACGGCGCAAAAGCCCCTACCGCGGCCTCCGCTCTGGATGTGGCTGCGCCATCCGGTGTACGCGTTCCGTCTTCATACGCTCCACGGGATCTTGGAAAACGAGCAATTTCTCCGAGA
>JBBUCR010000102.1:0-2496 GCA_038057695.1 Patescibacteria group bacterium
GGGTGGAGAAAAGAGCAAACAAAAATGTTAAAATAAGATTGCTCTTTTCGGAGATTGAAACGGCGAAGCAAATGGTTTATTTGCGGACACGTCGTCGAAGAGATTTGGGTGTATATCGCGGTATTGCCGCAGTTGTTCAATCAGGTTCCTGCAGTCTGTTTCTGTCCCCTTGTGTACCACTGACGGCATTTGGCCGGCAAGCTCAAGATAATCATGTTTCTCCTTTTCGTATGTAGGACTTGAAATAGGGTTGTGGGTTATCGCAAATGCTTTTCCTCGACCGAATGTTCTTTCGTATTCGACGAATAGGTTAAGATGCCACGGGTCGGGTCCAATATTAAAACCGGGCATTAACTTTCGTCCATCCGTTGTCCATATCTCCTCACTCTTTCTTTCTAACAGCAACGGCGGATGACCGTCGCTATGTTTTGGTCGTCCAAATTGATAACCTTCTTGGCTTTCCATCATATCTTCATTATATCAACCTATGAAAATCACTCAAAAACTAAGTGGAGTAACGCTCGTCAATGCGCTACCGTAAACGCAATCACTTTCTTCGCGCCTGCGGCGCGAAGGGTCCGGCGCGCCTCCTCTATCGTCGCTCCCGTGGTCGCGACGTCGTCAATCAAAATAATATTGCGGCTGAGTATCTGATTCGCGTCCGCTGTGAAGCATCCAGCTAAATTCTTCATTCTAGATTCCCTATTCTGTGCTTTGGTCTGACTTTGCGTGTCTTTGGTTTTTGTGAGGGCGAGGGAAAGGGTGAAGTTGTTACCTTTGATTTCAACATCCCTCCTGCCGACCTGCCCACCGAAGCTTCGGCGCAGGCGGGAGACGGCACAGTCTACGACTATTCCAGTGCTCCCCTTGTTCGGGGAGATACAAGAGGACACCCCGTCCAGACGCATCAGTTCATCGCAGAGTAATCGGCATTGATTGAATCCGCGCTCCGACTCGCGTTTTTTGGAAAGCGGAATGGGAATAAGGAGTGGCTCTGTGAAATTGGTGAGGGGCGCGTATTCTTCCAAAAAGGCGAGCAGTTCGTCGTAGAGCGCTTCCGAAAGAAGCTTCGCGATTTTTTTGTTGCCCCTGTATTTTAATTCCCACACAGCCTGCCGCACGAGCTTGTCGCGGTAGTGAAAGAGCGAAATGATGTTTTTCCCCGCGTAGCCGTCCGTTTTTTCCACCCGCGCCGCGAACATAAACGCGTCCAGTGATTCAAGCTCGCGCGTCAGTGGCGAGCGAGGAAAGAGCAAGTCTAGTATGTCTTCAAACAGGCGAGAAAACATAAAATTCTAAATTCTAAAATCTAAATCCTAAAAAAATTCCAAAAACCAAAACACAAACCAGAGAAAAACGCGACCCCAGTTTTCTTCATTTGAAATTTAGATTTTGTTTAGAGTTTAGGATTTAGTGTTTAGGATTTCCATTATAGCATTGTGCTATAATGGCAGTATGCAGAATCCGTTTTCCCAACTCTCGGGGTTTCTCCACGGGGCGTTCCAATCCGCCGGCGAAAGTGTCGTGGGCGTGGATATCGGAAGCGCGTGCATCAAAGTCGTGCAGCTTCGCAGGAAGAGCGGCAAGGCTGTGCTCGAAACGTATGGCTCTCTCGCGATCGGCCCTTATGGGGGAGTGGAAATAGGCAGAGCGACGCATCTTCCTCCCGATAAAATCGCCGAAGCGCTCCGTGACCTCCTGCGCGAAGCGCATGTTACTGCGACCCGCGCCGCGTTCTCAATACCATTCGCCTCAAGTCTCGTCGCGACTATGGATATGCGCGTCCTTGACCCGAAACAGCTCGCGAGCGCCGTGTCACTTGAAGCCAGAAAATATATTCCGGTACCGATTTCCGAAGTCAACCTTGATTGGTGGGTTATTCCCGGAGAGCCCGAGCAAGCTTTCAAAGAGGAAACCGGAGCGGGCGAACCCACACGGATAGTGGGAAATGAAACAAGGGTGAATACGCCGCCTCTTCCCGGAAGCATCGGACAACTTCCTTTAGATGGCCCGAACGCTCCGAAGGATATGAAGGTACTCATCGCCGCGATTCACAACGAGGTCATGGGTCGGTATGATGAGGTGGTTAAACAAAGCGGGCTTCTCTCAAGCTTCTTTGAGATTGAACTCTTCAGTACGATACGCGCGCTGTTTCCCCAGGACCTCTTTCCGCACGCTGTGCTTGACCTCGGGGCAGGAGAGACAAAGCTCTATATCATTGACCGCGGACTCGTCCGTTCTTCTCATATCATCAATCACGGCGGACAGGACATCACGCTCGCGCTCTCGCGGAGTCTCGGTATCAGCGTGGAAGAGGCGGAAAAAAAGAAACGTGCCGAAGGGATTTTGCAAAACGGCGAAGAAGCGGAAGTAGCGACGGCAATTTTGAACGTGATATGCGAAGAAACAAACCGCGTCCTCGCGAATTTTGAGCGTAAATTCGGCAAGAGCGTGAAAGAAGTCGAGTTTACCGGCGGGGGAGCCAAACATCCCGGC
>JBBUCR010000103.1:0-1713 GCA_038057695.1 Patescibacteria group bacterium
ATGAAAGTTTCTTTCTGCCGAATCCAGTATCCGCGTCTGCCGGAATGTTTGGATCGAATGTTTCAAACAGTGCGCGACGCGCAGAAACTTCACCCCTACACCCAGTTGGGTCGGGTAAGCAAAAAATGAAGATACTTGGTATGAAATGTTAGGGCATTTTGATGCCAAATTCGATTCAACTCCGAGAGCGCCCTTTTTTCCACGGTACTCCGTGTTAGGAAAAGGGAAGTGCCCGTGTGGTACTTTCAAGGGGTGGTGGCGTAGACGATATTTCATACGAACCTTCGAGGGCAACCAGCAGGCGTGCGGCGTGTGGTGGGACGATTCCGAGCGCAAGGCGAACTTGAACTGGGTGAGCAACTTTGGCAACGCGAACGACTGGTTTGCTTTCCGCAACTCTCTTCATTTCTCCGCTCCGACTCTCGTCGGGGCGGAGTTTTGTTTGGTCAGTTTTCCATTCCACCCGCCGAGGTCTTTTCCGATGTCAGCGAGTTCTGTTGCCAGAGCGATGTACTGTTTGTCTTCTAAAGATTTCGTTTCCCACAAAATCTGTAGAAGCACCTGTGTTGCGTCTGTTTTCCGCAACGCGAGCCGTACCCACGGGCGTTTTTCTGCCGGTGGTAAAAATGCGGCGGTTGCAGTTGCCTCTATGTTTTCAATGAAAAGTTTGTCTATACGGTTTCCGAGCGAGTATTTCTGCGTTTTAGGCAATAGTTCGTGAAAGCGGTGCCACAAAATATACGCATGTTTAATTTTCTCCAGCACTGGCAAAATCCGTAGGGGGGGTAGACTTTAAAGAATGAAACGGATTCAATTCGGTCATAGGTATGAAGATATTATATCGGTTGAAAATCTACTGGAGGCGTGGAAAGAATTTAGGAAAGGGAAGTCCAAGAAAGAAGGAGTTCAAATATTCCAGCTTCGGTTAATGGAGCACATTCTAGCTCTCCATACCGATTTGCGCAACAAAACATATCGGCACGGGCCATACAAACATTTCAGAATCTCTGACCCGAAACCGCGAGATATTCACAAAGCATCGGTGCGTGACCGACTACTTCACCATGCGCTGTATCGGAAACTCTATCCATTCTTTGACCGCACATTCATTGCCGATTCGTTTTCTTGTCGATTAGTGAAAGGGACGCACCGAGCAATGAACCGTTTTTGTGCATTTGTGTACAAGGTGAGTAAAAATCACACGAAGTCCTGTTTTGTGCTGAAATGTGATATTCGCAAGTTCTTTGCGAACATAGACCATGAAATTTTGTTTTCAATCCTTTCTCGTTATATTACTGATGCGGATATCTTCAACTTGCTCAAGAACATTGTTGGGAGTTTTGACAGCAGAACGGATTTGAAATCCTCCGTCCTCGCAGACTCGGACACCGCCTTTAGGAAAGGAGGAATAGGACTCACACTCGGCAATCTTACGTCCCAACTTCTCGTGAATATCTATACGAACGAGTTTGACCAATTCGTGAGGCATAAACTCAAAGTGAAGTATTACATGCGCTATGCTGACGATTTTGTTCTCTTGTCTCATAATCGGTTAGAGTTGGAACAGAGGCTTGTACAAATTCGAGAATTTCTGCGTGAGCGACTGAAACTATCACTTCATCCCGACAAAGTATTTATCAAAACACTTGCTTCCGGTGTAGATTTTCTCGGCTGGGTGCATTTTCCTGACCATCGGGTATTGCGGACGAGCAC
>JBBUCR010000104.1:0-1037 GCA_038057695.1 Patescibacteria group bacterium
AAGATGCTCGCGAACTCGCACCCCATTACCCCGCCGCCTATTATCAAGATGCTCGCGGGGAGTTTTTTGAGATTAAGCGCCTCGGTCGAGGTCATGACGTTCAAGCGGTCTATGTTAAAGGCCGGTATCATCGCGGGCTCGCTTCCCGTGGCTATGATGATATTCTTGGCGCCTATGACCTCGATTGTGCCGTCTTTCTTTTCGATTTTGACTTTGCCGATGGATTCAATCGAACCCGCGCCGCTTATGACCTCTATTCCATTTCCCTTAAGAAGTTGGCCGACCCCGCTGACGAGTTTTTTTACTACCTCGTCTTTTCTTTCGACTGCCTTCGCCATGTCGAAGCCCGAGACTTCCGCGTTTACTCCGAACTCAGCCGCCCTCTTTACAATTGAAATGGTCTTTGCCGAATAATAAAGAGCCTTGGTCGGAATACAACCCCTGTTGAGACAAGTACCTCCGAGGGCGTCGCGTTCAATAAGGCAGACCTTGGCGCCTAACTGCGCCCCGCGTATGGCCGCTACGTAACCTCCGGGCCCTCCGCCTATTATGACTATATCGAATTCCCGCACAAAAACCTCCGATATCAACTGTTCAATATTTTTACAAACTCTTCTTTTGTAAAACCTGCTTGGTCCAAAATAGCCAATAAAGTCCCTTTTGGTATTTCTTTTCTATCCGGAACAATCACCAGACGAGTTTTGCCTTTATCTATTTTCACGAACGCCGTGTGGCTTCCCTTGCCTCTTTTTGGCGCGTATTCAAAACCGGCTTTCTGCAGTACCCTTATTATCTCCTTCTGGGATACTATCGGAAGCTTCGGCATTACCGGACGACCTCTACGTGAGATGTAAACTTCTCCTTGGTCGTAAGACTTTCTTCCACGTCATCCAGCAATCCGAGCGCCTCGGCGTTTTCGAGATAAAGCGCGACAGCTTCTTTTAGGTTTTCCATTGCTTGAGATACCGTATCTCCGCAACTCGCGACGCCGAGTTCAGGACACTTCGAGACATAACCTTCCTTCTCTTTCCATACCA
>JBBUCR010000105.1:0-1311 GCA_038057695.1 Patescibacteria group bacterium
GTGTAGCGTATAACGTGTAGTGTCAAAAATCAGAGACCTTCCTTCTTGCATTTTACGATATACGTTTTGCGTTACACTATTTTATCAGATTCCAGATGATTTCCGCCGTCTTTTGCGCGTCATGGCGAACAAGGCTTCGCTTCAGCGCGTCGCCGTTCTGCTTTTTATGCACATGGTTTGAAATAACGGCTCCGGCAATAACTTTCGCGCCTGTTTTTTTGATTGCTTCAATGTCAGGTTCCACGACCGCTGCCTTTTCTTTTTTGTACAACGCCATTACTTCCGCCGCGGGTTTCTTGGTGTTTACGATAACGGTGTCAATTACCGAGATTCCTTCCGTCGCGCCGAGGTATTTATTCGCCTCATGGACAAAGTCGGACGCGCGGAAACCGTCGGTCTGTCCGAGTTTCGTCATAATATTGGTGATGAGTACCTTTCTTGCGTTTGAATTTTTGATTGCCTCAGCGACACCTGGCACAAGAAGGTTGGGAAAAGTACTCGTGTACAGGTCGCCGGGGCCGAGAATAATAACATCCGCCCGAGCGATGGCATCAAGAACACGGGAATTCGCCGTCGCCTTTGAGAGCATTAGCTTCGCGATGGGCGCGCGCTTTTTCGCGACCGGCTCATCCAGCTCGTGTTCGCTCTTGATAATCGTACCATCGGAGAGTTTCGCGGAAAGCGTTGTCGGTTCTTTGGATACGAAAAGCACTTCACCGCGGACATTGAGAAGACGAGCAGCTTCGGCAATGGCGCCTTCGGGGCTACCCGTTACCTCTTGAAGCGCGGCAAGGAGGATGTTGCCGGCGCTCTGTCCTCGGAGCGTTCCTCGGTCAAACCGGTGCATAAAAAGCTTCTGAAGCGCCGGGACAGTATAGGAAAGGCCGACAAGGCATTGCCGGATGTCGCCCATCGGCATCACGCCGAGGTCCTTCCGGAGGACGCCGGTCGAACCGCCGTCGTCGGCGGTGGAAACGATAACGATGTTGTTGGTAGGGAATTGCCTGAGTCCATTAAGTAACGTAAACGTCGCGGTGCCTCCGCCGATGATGACAACTGTCTTCATGAAGAGAATATAGAATATAGTATTTAGAATATAGATAAGAAAAGAGGAGAACTCTTTCAGATCTATAGTCTATTTACTAGTTACTATCTACTGAATTATTTGTAATTTCTTTCCGGCTTTTTCCAGTGCTTCAATCGCTTTATCCAACTGCTTTTTCGTGTGTGCCGCAGAAATCTGCACGCGGATTCTTCCTTTACCCTTCGGGACGACAGGGTAGGCGAAGCCTCGGACGTATAGACCTTCTT
>JBBUCR010000106.1:0-2034 GCA_038057695.1 Patescibacteria group bacterium
CGTCCGCGGCGTGCTTGATGCCGGCGGCGTTGAGAAGCGTATGAAGGGAAGAAGTTCATATGGCGCGAAGCGGCCAAAGGCCGCCTAAATCGTGTAACGCGAAACGTATAACGCAAGGAAACCCCCTACTAATTTTCTTTCGCTACACGCTACACGCTACACGCTACACGCTACACGCTACACGCTACACGCTACACGAATTATGAGACGAAAAGTAAAAAACCGAAAAGAGCTTAGCCCTGACCCCATCTATAATTCTCCGAAGGTCACCAAGCTCATCAACTACATCATGAACGACGGCAAGAAAGAGGCCGCGCGTAAAATCGTCTTCGGCGCGTTTGACGTGATCAAGGAACAAGCCAAGACGGAGAATCCGCTTGAAGTGTTTGATACTGCTTTGAAGAACATCACCCCGCTTATGGAGGTACGCTCTCGCCGCGTCGGTGGCGCTAACTATCAAGTACCGGTTGAAGTACGTCCCGACCGCCGCATCATGCTTGCCTATCGCTGGGTGATTGGCGCGGCTCGTAACAAGAAAGGGAAGCCGATGCATATGAAGCTCGCGGAAGAGCTCATGCTCGCCGCCAAGAACGAAGGCGACGCGGTGAAGAAGCGCGAAAATGTGCACAAGATGGCGGAAGCGAACAAGGCGTTTGCCCATTTTGCCTGGTAATTTAGGTTAAACCTAAAGCCACTTTAGGTTTAACCTAAATTAAGAAGCGGGACAGCCCGCTTTTTTCGGTTGTGTATTGTGCATATGCTTACTACCATCTGCGATGCCGCTCTTACTCTCTACTGGAAGGACGGGAAAGAGGGTTTACATGAAGAAAATATAGCGATATGTTGTTGGCGTTGCAATATATTCTTGAATGTACCAATGTAGCTTTTGCATTTTTAGCCTCAATACGCTATTCTAATGAGTGCCTTTGAGGCATTTTTTGTTACTAAACGCTAATCGCTATACGCTAAACGCTTTTCTATGAACCGCGACTATCCCCTAGAACGCGTCCGTAACTTCGGCATCATCGCCCACATTGACGCCGGAAAGACCACCACGTCCGAGCGTATTTTGTTTTACACGGGGATGATTCACAAAATCGGTGAGGTGCACGATGGCGAGACAACGACCGATTGGATGGAGCAAGAGAGAGAACGCGGCATCACTATCACGGCCGCGGCCATCACCTGTTTCTGGAATCCGACGTATGTGCCGAAAACGGACACATCGCGGAAATACCGTTTTAATATTATTGACACCCCCGGACACATTGACTTCACTGTGGAGGTGAAGCGCAGTCTCCGAGTTCTAGACGGTGCGGTTGTTGTCTTTGACGGCGTGGCCGGTGTGGAACCACAATCGGAAACCAATTGGCGCTACGCCGACGAGGGCAATGTCCCCCGTATTTGTTTCATCAATAAGCTTGACCGTATGGGCGCGTCGTTTGAGAAATCGTACACGTCCATTCTTGACCGGCTCAACAAAAACGCAGTGCGAATGCAAATCCCCATCGGCCTTGAGGAGCATCACGAAGGCGTTATTGACCTCCTGAAAATGAAGGCGTACGACTTCATAGGCGAGAAAGGGATGGATGTGGTTGAAAAGGAAATTCCCCCGGAATTATTGGAAGAGGCGAAAAAATACCGCCACGAATTGGTGGAAAGAATCGTGGAGCATGACGATGCGCTGATGAGCCAGTATCTAGAAGGGAAAGAACCGTCCATAGATGTCCTCAAAGCAACGCTCCGCAAGGCGGTTATCGCGAACAAGATTTTCCCCGTCTTTTGCGGTTCGGCCCTGAAGAATAAAGGAGTCCAGCTTGTGCTGGATGCCGTCGTTGATTATCTTCCTTCACCCGTGGATATGCCGCCGGTGAAAGCAATCAACGTGAAAAGCGGCGAACCGACGGTGCGCCACGCGAGTGATGAAGAGCCATTCTCCGCGCTGGTCTTTAAACTGCAGACCGACCCGTTTGTCGGCCAGCTCGCCTTCTTCCGCGTGTACTCCGGAGTAGTGGAAGCAGGTTCCTATGTCTA
>JBBUCR010000107.1:0-7759 GCA_038057695.1 Patescibacteria group bacterium
GAAATAGTAGAGAATAACCGCCGTAATAATGCTGGAAGTATTTGAATCGCGAATGGATGTCCACGCGCGGTGGAATCCTTCCTGAATCGCGTCGGAGAGCACTCTCCCTTTTCGGAGCTCTTCTTTCATCCGCTCAAAAATAAGGATGTTCGCGTCCACGTCCATTCCAATGGAAAGGATGAACGCGCCGATACCGGCGGCCGTAAGCGTCACGGGAATAAGTTTGAAAAGTGCTAAGTTAAGCACCACATAGATAGCGAGCGCGAGCGTGGCGAGGAGACCGGGGAGACGGTACCAGAGCACGAGGAAGATGCCGATAATCGCAAATGACCACAGTCCCGCGCGCACACCTGCCGTGGTCGCCTCGTCGCCAAGTGATGCCCCCACGGTCTGCGTGGACGCAAGCGCGATGGGGACTGGAAGCGCGCCGTAATTTAAGTTACGCACCAAATCCCTCGCTTCGGTCGGCGTAAAGCTGCCGGATATCTGAGCCGTGCCGTTCCGTATTTCCTCGCGGATGACCGGCTGGGAAATGATTTGGTTGTCCAGGAAAATGGCGAGTACACGTCCCACGTTTTCTTTCGTAATCTGCGCAAACAGCTTCTCGCCGTCACTCTCAAAATGGAGCAGAACCTCGGGTTGTCTAGTGGTTTGATTAAATGAGAGCTCTGCTTTTTTGAGGTACTTCCCCGTTAATCCCGTTGCTTCATACAGGTCTTCCGCAAGCAATTTCTTTTCCTCGGGCGTGAGGTCGGGATTACTATTGCCGCTCTTAAGCGCGTCATATACCTTTTTCTGGACGTCAAGAACGGGGGCAATCGCTTCATCAGGACGCTGCAACTTAAACTCAAGCGTCGGCGTGGCGCCGATGAGTTTAATGGCTTCATTGAGGTCGGTTATGCCGGGAAGCTCCACGATGAGCCGGTCCTCTCCGCCGCCAAGCACGCCGCCCCGCTCCGCCTGCACCAGGGGCTCGGAAACGCCGAAGAGATTCACCCGCCGCTCAATCACCTCGCGAAGCGATGCCATCGCGCCGCTCACGTCTCCGCCCGAGAGCGAGGAGGTATCCGCCTTGTACACGAGGTGCGAACCGCTCTTAAGGTCAAGCCCGAGCTTAAAGGCGTATTTTGACTGCGCTACGATAGGAGGCGTGGTCGTGCTAACACTTGCGACTTCTACAGGCAATTCTGTGGTATAGACAAAAAAGCCGATAAACACGGCTACCACCAAAAGTATGAAGGTCCCAAATCGGTATTTCCACATGAACAGGCAGTATAAATGATTAGGTTTGAAGTATCAAGCGTCAAAATAATGTCTTACTACTTTAAGATTTCATTCGTTAGTGCCTTCAAAAACCTCAGCGAGCTGAATTGCTTTTATTATGGAATTCAAGTGGGTTTTCGTTCCTAAAAGAGGCCGAACTTTGTTAAGAATGTCCTGAAATAGAACTATTTCAAGATTCAACTTTCTGCATTCTGTAATAAATTCTTGTCTAATATCTTTGTTCTTAAAGGAAATGTTTCCTACCACTAAGATTCTAGTGTATTTCTCTCTAAGAATCTTGGTCACAAATTCTTCTACAGAATCAAATTTTCTATCTGAAAACTCCTTTGTAAACTGCTCTGCATTTTTATCATAATTAGCACATCTGACCGACACTGACACTTCAATATGAAACTTGTTATTTGTTTTTGGATCTATAGCTAAAATATCTATTTCCTTATTTTTAGGAAGTCGGATGGAAGACTGAAGAAAATATCCCTGTTCTTGGAGCCAAAACTTAACTATCTCCTCTGCGGGGTTCATCGTTGTTTCAATTACTTTCCCAGTAAACCTAAAAATCCCGCAACAGACAATCCCGCGTCCTGAATAATCTTTCGTAAAAGACCGCGGCCGATGGTTTTGTGCCGAGGAACTGTAACCGGCCACTGTGTCCGTGCCGGATTCGTCATCCGAATATGACTCCCGCGTTGTCGGACAACTCTGTATCCTCCCCGTTCAAGAGCCATAACAACTTCTCTCCCGGACAAAATCGGAAGTTGTGGCATCGCCAGGTTACAAAGAAATAGTATGCAGACTCAATTCCCGCGGATGATAGGATGCGAGCAGGTCGCGATTTTCTTTTTCCTCCAGGCAAAGCTCGATAACCTCGCGAATATTCTTGAGCGCTTCATCTAACGTCTTGCCCTGCGTAAAACAACCGCTCAGAACCGGGCATTGCACAACATAAAAACCGTCCTCGTCGCGCTCAACGACGACCGGAAACTTCTTATTTTTAGCTATGCGTACAGTCGCCTTTTTCATAGCGACAGTATACCACATTATTTCAAGCCGTATAGTTGCTTGAGTTCCTTGATGCCCTCTTCGAGTGAGATTTCGGGCATCCAGCCAAGCAGTTTTTTCGCAAGCGAATTGTCCGCGAGTGTATCGTGCGGCTCCAGACGCGGCGGCTCATGCACCACTTCCCCTCCGATGAGTTTTGCCAACCGATTGACGGAGAAATTCCGGCCAGCGCCAATGTTGATGACTTCTCCTTTTCCCACTCTCTTGTTTTCCATGGCGAGCAGATTCGCTCGCACCACATCCCACACGTGGGTGAAATCGCGCGTCTGCGTACCATCGCCCCAAATGGTGAGAGGTTTTCCCGCCTTCCGTTGTTTAAGAAATTTACCGATGGCGAGCGCATAGGCGCCGTCAGGATTGAGCCGTGGACCGTACACATTGAAGTAGCGAAGGCTGACTGTTTCAAGTCCGTGCACCTCGCTCCATACTTTTGCGTACAACTCGCCAACATACTTCTGAAGTCCATACGGGCTTTTCGGATTCGGTATCATTGCCTCCGTAAGCGGCATGGTTTTCTGGTCCCCGTACGCGGAGCTGGACGCGGAATAGATGACGCGCTTCACGCCTCCTTCTTTTGCCGCGATAAGCACGTTCAGTGTCCCACCGACATTCACTTCATTCGTTTCCACCGGATGTTCAATAGAGTATTGAACGCGCGGAATCGCCGCGAGATGGAAGACGTAACGAGCGCCTTTGATAATCGGTTTGATTGCTTCAAGATTCCGAATGTCTGCTTTATGAAATACCGCTTTCGGGTTGATGTGTTCCTTATTCCCTCCGGAAAGATTATCAATGACGTGTACCTCATAGCCGCGCAGAGCGAGCGCGTCGGTAACGTGCGAGCCGATAAACCCAGCACCGCCGATAACGACCACCTTACCTTTGTTATTGGAGTTTTGTCTCGACATTGTAGTTTCTACAACTATATACCGTTACGGTAGGTTACGTCGTCGGAATTATCAATTTTCAAGTCTCAATTTTCAATGAATTTCCAATGTACAAAACTTAACAATGAAACATTTCGGGTTTTGATTGAAAATTGATAATTGTAAATTGAAAATTAAAGTGTTGCTCTTTAGACTCCTGACCGCGAGAGCAGAACTTTGACGGTTTTCAGCGCGATTTTGATATCAAGCCAAATGGAACGGTGTTTCAAGTAATACAGATCGTAGGAGAGTTTGGTCGCCGTTTCGTTGGGATTCGCGTCCACTTTAGGCGGCGTCTGGTGATAAAGTTGAGCCCAGCCAGAAAGTCCCGGTTTGATAAGGTGGCGGATGTTGTAATAAGGCACTTCGTGCTCGTAGACTTCTACGAGCGACGGAAGCTCCGGCCTCGGCCCGATAAGCGACATTTCTCCGTGAAGCACGTTCCACAGTTGCGGCAACTCGTCAATGCGGGTACGGCGGAGGTACGCTCCGACGCGGGTTACTTTGTTTCCTTCCTTCAGTTCCGGATGTCCTTTGTCGTCCCGCGACATCGTTCGGAACTTGATCGTCCGGATACTGTGGTTATGGAGGCCGACTCTCTCCTGTGACACGAAAAGCGCTCCGCCATCGTCAAGTTTGATGGCGACATACACCAGCGGATAAACAATGAGCGAGAGTGCGCCAAGAAGCAGAGAAACGACGATATCCATCAGGCGTTTCAGAAAATCGTAGGTGGACCGGTACGACACGGAAGAAATGTGTTCAAGAAACCAATGATACTGCACGAGCGAAATGGGAACGCGGTCAAAGACGTCCTCATAGATGTCGTGCATATCTACGAAGCGTATGCCCGAGAAAAGTAGGCCATAGAGGTACGGCAAAAAGGATTGCACTTCCCTGCTGTGGAGGTCCATAACAATCAGCGCCACGCGCTCGGTCGCGAGTCGACGGATGATATCGGGAATATCAGCCTTGGAAAGTGCGAGCGCGTCCACGGCGAACGTGAACGCGATGCGGTACCTCGGATTCTGGTTGATTTCCTGCACAATCTTCCCCATTTCTTCGCCGCTCCCGATGATAACGGCATTTTGTCTTTCCGCGGACGCAAACGACCGAAGCCGAAAACGCCTCCAGAGAAACAACAGGATGGATGAAACAAAAAGGCAGATAAACAGGTTAATCCTAGGGGTGATCTTAAACGCCGGGATGAAATAGAAAAACAACACCGCGATAACTACATTGAGGATGAGCGCGCGGGAAAGAAGTTGTGGAAGTTGCTTTTGCAAAAACAGAGTGTGCTTCTCGTACAGTCCCGCGATGAAAAAAACCAGCGTCCAGAGTAGGAAGATAATGGAGAAAGGAGGAAGATGTAGCTCGAGCATTCGGTTAAATGGCAGGCTTCCAAACGAGCCATAGCGGACAAACACCGTAAACAAAAGAGAGGTATATAATATGACAAGGTCGCCGAGGAACAGGAGCAACGCTTCGGCACGATGTGAGAACATAGTGGTTGATATCATACAACAAAAATCTGCTTTGACAACCGACTCTTCTATAACCGTCGCGGTTCCGCTTATGCTACGGGGATACTTATAGTATGTCTGAATCTAAGAAAAAAATTATTTTTGTGATTACAAAGGGCAACTTTGGCGGCGCACAACGCTATGTCTTTGACCTTGCTTCGCACCTCTCCACAGAACGTTTTGACGTAGCTGTCGCGGTCGGTGAAGGCGCTGCGCTCAAGGAAAAACTGGAGAGGCTCGGAGTACGCGTCATTTCGCTCGCCCGTTTGGTGCGTGATGTTTCTCCCCTTTCGGATATCAAGGCGTTTGTGGAACTTTTTCTTCTGTTTCGCCGCGAACGACCGGACATAGTTCATCTTAACAGTTCAAAAGCTGGTGGCCTCGGCTCTTTCGCCTTCCGTTGTTTTCAGTTTCTTAACTTCCTAACAGCTAAAAGCTATAAGCTAAAAGCTGTCTTCACCGTACACGGATTCGCTTTTTACGAGAGCCGGCCGTTTCCGGCGCGCGTCGCCATTATGTGTCTTTCGTGGCTCACCGTACTTCTCTCGCACGCTGTTATCGTGCTGAATAACCACGATAGGGCGGCGATGCGCGCGTGGCCGTTTGTGGGACGGAAGATACGAAAAATCAAACTGGGAATAGAAAACGGTCCGGCGTTCGGGAATCAGGAAGCGCTTCTGAAGCTGGAAGCGGCGGGAATGGCACGAAGCGCAGGCCCGCTACTTGGCGCCATAGCCGAATTACATACGAATAAGGGTCTCTCGTATCTCATTGGGGCGCTCACGCTTCTTCCCGCCACTGTTTCTCTCTGCATTATCGGTAACGGTGAAGAAAAAGAAAATCTGAAGCGGCTTGCGCGTGAAAGAAGTGTTGCGTCGCGTGTCTTCTTCGCCGGTTTTTTGGATGGAGCATCCCGATATCTTAGCGCATTTGACCTCTTTGTCCTGCCGTCCTTAAAAGAAGGTACGCCGTACGTGCTCTTGGAAGCCGGAAGTCAGGGAATTCCCGTTGTTGCTTCCGACATCGGCGGCATAGGGGAAGTGATTGTGGACAGACAGACTGGTCTGTTGGTGCCTCCGAAAAATCCCGCGCTTCTCGCGGAGAGTATCCACTCTGCCCTCGCTCATCCCGAAGAAATGCGCCGAGAGAGCGAGGCGCTCCGCCGGAAAATCGCAACTGAATTCAGCCTTGACCGGATGCTTCAAGAAACACTGACGGTATATGCGGGAACTATTCGGCCGTGACGCCGATAAATTCGTTTTGTGCCATATCCTTATGCGCGATTCTCCGGTACCGACGCATGCCCATGAGAATGCCGAGTCCCGCAAAGAGAACGAACATCGTGGTGCCTCCATAACTCATAAACGGGAGAGTAATGCCGGTGACAGGAAGTAGCCCGATATTCATTCCGACGTGGATGAGAAATTGGGACATGATAAGGATGGCGAGACCAAGCCCATAGAGGATTTCAAAGTTTGAAAGCCCGTGAAGGGCATTCTGCAAAATGCGCCAGATGATAACGCCATAACAAAGAAAAATAACGAGCACCCCCATAAATCCCCATTCTTCGGCAAACGCGGCGAAAATAAAATCGGTTTCGTACTCCGGCAGAAACTGAAGCCGAGACTGTGTGCCGTACCCAACTCCTTTCCCGAACACCTCTCCCGACCCGACCGCGATCATGGACTGATACGCGTTATAACCCGACCCGCGTATGTCGGTGAGGGGATGCAAGAATGTTGAGAGACGCTGTCTCTGATAATCCTTGAACACGTATGTCCAGAGAAACAGTCCTGAAATCGCGCCGACAAAGAGAACGGCGAGCAAATGCCGTTTAGAGATGCCGGAAAGCATAACCATGCCGAACCAGACGCAGGCAATAACGAGCGCGCCGCCGAAATCCGGCTGCAGAAGCACGAGCAAGAATAAAATGAACGCATAGACTCCAGATACAAGAATATGCCGTATATGCGCGATTTCAATGTGCCGTCGCGAAAAATATTTCGCCAACACTAAAATCAAGATGAGCTTGACCGGTTCAACCGGCTGAACATTGAATATCCCGAAGTTAAGCCAGCCGTGAATGCCGCGGGTGGTGCCAAATAAAAACAACAGAAGAAGAAGGAGGCATCCGCCGAGAAAAAGACCAAAAAGGACGTCACTGCGGCGAAGGAATCTCCAGTCAATGAAACTCCCCGCGAAAAACACAGTGATAGAAAGGAGTAGCCAAATAAGTTGTTTTGAAAAATATGTATTTGCCGAAGCGGGCGATTGTGCCGCACACGACGCTTCAAGAGACATCTCTGTTGCTGTCGTTTCCTGCGTGTCGCAGAGTTCAGGCGCCTTCTTCTCAAACGAGTACATGGTAACGAGGCCAGCCGCGATAATCGGAAGCACCGCGAGAAAGAGTATCCAGTCAATGGAACGGGGAGTGGCGACAGCCGAAGTGTTTTTAGTTAAAACCATACTGAATAACTAATAACGTATCACTGAATGACTGAATAACAAAAAAGAATGGGCATGGTCATTCGGTTATTCAGTTATGTGCCAGAGGTCATTCAGTTGACGCCGGGTACGGTATAGAACACCTCAACGCGGGCGGGGTCTTCAAGCTCTCGCGGCCATGTAAACGTAAGCGGAAGACTCCCGCCTGCTCTCAGTTTCCTGACGGCCGTCGCGGAAGCCGCAAAAACGTTCCCGTCGGTCCCGAACAGGAGGACGGCCGCCTCAATTCCTTCAACGGCCGCGCGTGAGGGGTTGCTCAAGGCCACCTGAAGGTACGAGCCATCCTCCCGCGAGGTAAAGCCCTTGGTGCTCAGCATAAGCACGGGTTCGCTTATGCGCACGAACACCGGCTCCCTCGTGAACGCAAACACGGCGCGCGCGGGTGTCCGGTTGCCGGTTTTCATCTGTCCTTCAAAAATCGCGAACACTTTCAGCGGCGGGATAAACGCGTTCCCGTGTCGT
>JBBUCR010000108.1:0-2493 GCA_038057695.1 Patescibacteria group bacterium
TATTTACGCAAAAGAAGATATTGAAAAATGTTTACCGTATGAACAGGCAATACTAGTGTACACACAAGACAGAGAATCTCCCGGTGGTGAAGTCGTGTTAAACAAACAGGGAAGACTTGCGGATGTTCTGGAAAAGAAAGCGATTCCGGCGGGGAAACTGGTCAGCACCAAAGTCTTTATACTCACTCCCGATTTTTTCAACTATGAACCCGTTAAACTCACCGATAGGGAAGACGAATGGGGACTTCCCCAAACGGTTGTTCGTATGTCAAAAGACCACCCCATTTCGGTTGTAGAGGCTACCCGTTGGCTCAAAATCACCACACCTGACGATTTAAAGATTGCCGAGCAACTCCTTTAATACCTTACATCGATCTTTCGCACCTCTGCTTACCATTGTATTATTTATTTTAGCAATAAGCGACACGTGTTGCTTATTGCTAAAATCCACTAGAACATTGTGAGGCCAAAAAACTTCTTAAGGTGCAGTTCATTATCTGCCTTTGTTACCAAAAAGAAGCGTACGTACTTTCTCGCGTCATAAAGTTCGGTGAGGTACTCGATTTCGTCCGCACAATCAAACGGATGAATAAACACCGATTGCTGAAATTCATAAAATCCGAGACCAAGCAGGTGCTCACGCAATGAGTCCCGAAGTTGCTTTTTACCAACGGGGACGTCGAATGATATTAATCGCCATTGCTTATCCCAGACAGGAGGAACTTTTATTTTCATTCTGTAAAGGTCATACGTAAGGGCTTTCTTCCGCCCTTTTTCGGACATAACGAGCGTAAAAGTCCCATCATTATTTTCCTTCGCGTCAACCAATTTTGAGGCATATAACGCATTAGTAGCACGCTCGGCAGCTTGTTTTGAAAGTTCACCCCACTCCTTTCCCATAGCGGACACTATTTTCCAATAGGTGCGTGGAGAGCCGGAGAGCCCGAGAGTAACACCTCCAACAAGCAAAAGCAAAATCTTCTTTTTGGTAGCGCCTATCCGCAGTTCTTTATGTCGAGCGAGCCGGTTCCGTACGTTTTGTACTTTTTCAGGCGAGATTCCCATACATATGGACAGAATCATTATTTAGCAATAAGCGACAGCTGTCTACTATTGCTAAAATATAATTGGCGAGATTTGAGTTAGAGTCTTTTGCGGAGGATGGGGCCGGAGTCGGTGTCCATCACCTCAAAACCTTCCTTCGCAATCTGGTCGCGAAGCTCGTCCGACTTTTTGAAGTCCTTTTGTCGGCGCGCGTCTTCGCGCGCTTCGGCAAGTCTTTTAATGTTGTCGGGAACTACGGTTATCTTTTCGGCAAGCTTTCTTGATTGATTCGCAATATCAAGACCTAAAAGTGAATCAAGTATCTCTACAAAACGAGTCGTAAACACTTCAAAGGAAGAAAAGGAAGACCAAAGTCGCCCGATAGGATAGGCTGTATTCAAGTCATTATCCAGACTTTCTAAAATGTCTAGCAAGATCCTTTGCTCCTCTTCAGTAGGCTCCTGAGACCTTCCTGTGTTTTTTGCTAATCTTTCTGAAAATTTATACAAAAACCCATAATAGCCAATTTGGGCAGAATGCCATGCTTCTTCACTAAAGTTAATCGGGGAACGATAGTGAGCCTGTAATAGATAGTAGCGATAAGCAAGGGGGTAGATTCCGAAAGACCTGAGATTTGGGATGCTACGCTCTATAAGGGTTTGGAGCGTAATAAAATTATCGCCCGACTTCGCCATTTTTTCCGCGCCCATATTTACGAATTCGTTGTGCATCCAGATTTTTGCGAGGTCGTCACCGTATGCGGCCTTTGATTGCGCGATTTCGTTTTGGTGGTGTGTGGGAATATGGTCTATGCCGCCGGTATGGATATCAAACGGCTGTCCCAAGTATTTACGCGACATTACCGAACACTCAATATGCCAACCCGGGAAACCTTTACCGTACGGCGGGAAATCCCAACCGAAGTTGGTGGTTGAAAACTTCCATAAAGAAAAGTCCCGCGGATTTTTCTTTTCCACGTTCACCGCGACGCGCGCGCCTTCTTTAAGGTCGCCGAGCTTGAATCCGCCGCGAGTGCCATATTCGTGAAATTTGGAAATATCAAAATAGATGCCGTCACTTGTTTTGTAGGCGATACCTTTTTCCACGAGTATTCGCACAAGCTCAATGTCTTCTTTGATATGTTCGATCGCGCGGGGCATAACGCTCGGTAGCTGGATATTCAAGGCTTTCAAGTCCTCCACAAACGCAGTCTCATATTTTCGCGCGATTTCCTGCATCGCCGTAAACGTAAACGGCTTTCCCTCGCGCTTCAGCGCTTTGATCATCTTGTCGTCGCCGTCGTCACTATCGGACGTGAGATGCCCCACGTCGGTGATATTCATCACCTGCTTTACTTTGTAGCCGTTGTATTGAAGTGTACGGCGCAGGACGTCTGCGAAGACATACGAGCGAAGATTGCCGATGTGAGCATAGTTGTAGACGGTTGGG
>JBBUCR010000109.1:0-2927 GCA_038057695.1 Patescibacteria group bacterium
GGGTCCCAGAGGATACCGAGCACATTCATATTCGCTTTTTTGATTCGTTCTGAGGGTGCATTCACGTCCCCGATAAGTTTTTGTCGGTCGTCAAGAAGTCCGGCCTCGCTTCGCAAGGCAGCAGCCTCGGCCAGGAGCGCCGCTCTTACTTCAGCAGTCGGAGCCGCGGCGCCAGTCGCGTTCGCGCGATCCTCCTTCTCCTTCGCGAGTTTATTTTTTGCATCTCTCTCGTCTGCGAGGGCGCGTATCTGCGGGTTCACTCTATCTAGCTGTGCCCGAAGTTGGGCTTCAACATCCTCGGCGGTTACAACCGTCAAACCCCTCCCCGTTTCCGCTTTCGGCACCCGCTCAAACGCGAGTGAAAGGTCAAGGTCGCGCCCGAGCGACGGACTGATCATATTCATAAAAATGTAAGAAGCGTACACGATAACCGCGCCTCCGAGGGCGCGAAGTATTATCGCCTTTCCCTCACTATGTCCCAATATGGAATCGGTGAAGAGCAGTTCAAACCCGCCCCGCACGATGGAAAAGACGACAAAAAAGCCGGCCAAGGCAATTCCGACATTGTAAATGGTGCGGAGATAACGCGGGAAGCAGGTGGGCGCGATACATTTTGAGAATTCGCCTTGCGAAGTAAATTCAGACCCCCGCACATCAAGAGGAGCAAGAGGAACATACTCAATCGTGGTGGCACGGGCGGATGGAGCCATAACGAACAAACCGGAGAAGATGAATCCAAGTATGCAGAGGCTGTAAAAAAAGAGTTTGCTGTTCATAGGTTCTAGCTTTTAGGTTCTAGCTTCTAGTTTGGAGATAAGGGAGTGAAGCATCTTCATAACTTCAGTAAGTAGCGACTCCACCACTTTGTATGAAAGCACTTCAGTTTTTGATATCCGTTTTGCAATTTCTATCTGCGTTTCAAGTTCTGCGGCTGACCCAAGCGCAATATGAAGAAAATTACAGAAATCCTTTTTAGTGCTACGGGAGCGACCTTCCGCGATGTTTGATGGTATGGAAACAACGGCTCGTCGCACCTGTGACGTGAGTGCGTATCGCTCGTCACGGGGGAAATGTTCAGTGAGTTCATATACCAAGACCGACAAATCAACGCTTTTTCGCCACACAATCAAGTCTCTGTATGATTTGGTGATACTTGTGCTCATAGATTTTTTACTAGAAGCTAAAACCTAAAAGCTAGAAGCTATTTTCCCCCGTTGCTTCCGTCCCTGCGCTGTTAAAATCATTCTTCTCGGGGAACTCTATAGTTACTTTCCGCTCCGCGGCCTGGAACGACTTTTCTTCATCCTCGTTGTGCGCTTCCAAAAACAAATCCGAGAAACCCGCATCGCTTGTGGAGCGCCGGAGCGTCAACAAGGATGTTTTCTGCCCAGAAAGCGGAGCGTAATTTAACTGCCAATTATACACGACATCCCTCCCCGCCCGCGCGCTCGTCTCAAAATAGTACGGCATCGCGCCAACGCGCATTTCATCACCCGAAAGCGGCACCGTGCCCGTAAGCGCCTTACCGAACAAAAGACCATAGAGAGGACTATCTTCATAGAACAAAAGTCGCGGAGCCACAGGAACAACGGTAATGGCGGCGTCCGCAATCATCGCGTGGTCCGGACTCTCCACGGTAACTGAAATCGTCTTTATGGTAACAGGAATTTCTCCGCGGAAAACAAACAAATTTTTCCCTTTGCCCGAAGAATCTCCTATGACGCTGCCCCCATCTTTCCATGTGTAGATAAGCGAACTTGCCGGCATAACCGATGTGCCGCTCGTAAAGGAAGGAATGGCGGCGATGAGAACGGTTCCCTGGTACGGCATGAGGGCTTTCCCTTTGTAAAACGGGGGCGTATAGCTTTCGGCCTGCCAGAGAAGATTAACCTCGGCGGGACGAAGCACTAGACTTGCGGAATAAGTGTTCCCATTTTCACCAAGCGCGACGACGCGAACTTCCATCCGCTCCCCTCCTTTTCCCGTGAAGACGGTAATTCTTTTTTCTCCGGTTCCCCGCCTTACCACTTTGTCATTCACGAACCACGTAACCTCGGAACGATTGAGGTCAATGTTGTAACTTTCAACCGAAACGACCGCCTGTTCACCCGGGCGCGGATGTTCGGGGGAAAGGGCCATAGATAGCTCGGTTCCGACAGAGCCGGTTTGCGCGGAAAGAGAGAAAGGAACTCCGGCAAAGAAGAGAGCGACAAAAAATGAAGCGATACACAATCGGCGCATATTCAGCATCCCGTTATTATACACTAGCAGTTCCTTTTGATATGCACACGGCTTGTTTGGGAGCGAAAAAAATGATACCGTAGGTATATGACCATCATCACAATACCCAAGCATCTAGCCCATAAAGACCTTGTGCTTATACCTAGAAAGGAGTACGAAACACTGGTGCGTGCCCGCGTTCCGCGTGTTTTTGAGGAGGTAGCTATGACCAAAGCGCAGAAACGCGCATTTGAACGCGCCGAGCGGAATTTTGCCAACGGTAAGAGTTTAACCCTCAATGAGTGCAAACGAAAACTGGGACTTGCGCGTTGATGACACCGTCAATCGGCACGCCGCGAAATTCCCCAAAGAGGATGTACTGCGGATTTTTGAAGCGATTGAATCTTTGCGAAGCAATCCCTATGCGGGCGATATTGAGAAATTAAAGGGGGAAGAAAACAAATGGAGGCGTCGGGTTGGCGTGTATCGCATTTTTGGCTTAATGGTATTTTTGTAAGGCTACGAGGCTCCACCAAGCAATGTTTTCACCATTTTCATCTTTTGATTGCGGGACAATCCTGCATGTACGGCGATTGAGTTTTTGATTTTTGTAAACGAACCGTCGAGTGAGTTGGTGGTATTTGGAATATGCAGGTCGGGGTAACGCTGGAACGTAAACAAGTATGGCAGATGTCGTTTGATGCTGT
>JBBUCR010000110.1:0-3891 GCA_038057695.1 Patescibacteria group bacterium
CCTATCGCCGTACGCTCGAATCGTAGAAGTAAAGAGTAGGGAGGCAACTTAAACCCTTCAATATTCCTGTAAAAGGACTATTTTTATTTCGCTCTGTGCCGTCTCCGTCCGAACCGGAGCGGCTTTTATTTTACTCCTTACCATATATTTACGACCGTTTTTATGTGGTAAGCGGGTTTGAAGAGTTAAAGGTCAATGATTAACGGTCAAAAGTAGTGTGGTCTCTCTATCTCATATATGGTATACTCTCTTTATGCCCTCAAATCGCCTTAAACATATCGGCATCCTTATCCGCGACCTCCGCGAGGAGCGCGGGCTTTCGCAATCCGAGTTCGCCAAAAAGCTCAAGACCTCGCAGAGTGCCATCGCCCGCATAGAAAACGGCGAGCAGAATCTTTCTACCGACACGCTCTCGCGCATCAGTGCCGTACTCGACCATGACGTGCTGAAGCTTTCCGACAAGTCCTTGAATATCCTCATAGAAGGAGGACGGAAACTGCGCGGCACGGTCGTTACTCGCACGTCAAAGAACGGCGCGGTCGTACTCCTCTCTGCCTCGCTCCTCAATCACGGCAAGACGATTCTTGAGCATATGCCCAGAATTGAAGAGGTACACCGCGTGATTGAGGTCCTCCAGAGTATCGGCGTTTCGGTACGGTGGATGGAGAATAACGTTGAAATAGTGGTACCCGAACATCTTTCGCTTGAAAAAATGAACCGCGAATCGGCCGAGCGGACCCGAAGTATTATTCTCCTGCTCGCACCTCTACTCCACTTCGCAAAGAAGTTTACGCTTCCCCACCCGGGTGGATGCCGTCTTGGCGGACGCACCGTCCGTCCGCACCTCTTCGCGCTGGAAAAATTCGGTACGCGTATCGTTTCTCGCACGAAAGACTACCTCGTCACGCATAAAGGGCTCCGGGCCGCGGAAATCGTTCTGTATGAATCGGGCGATACGGCGACTGAAAACGCACTTATGGCCGCGGCGCAAATTCCTGAAGCGACGGTTATCAAATACGCATCAGCCAACTATCAAGTTCAGGAGCTTTGTTTTTTTCTTGAAAAGCTTGGTGTACAGATTGACGGCATCGGAACGACGACGCTCACCATACACGGCAAAGCGCGAATGGAACAGGAAATCCGTTATTCCCTTTCCGAAGACCCGATTGAATCAATGTTTTTTATTACCGCCGCGATTCTCACCCATTCCAGCATCCGCATCAACCGCTGTCCCGTGGACTTTCTTGAGCTGGAACTCTTGAAATTAGACAAAATTGGTTTCAAATACAAAGTGCTCAAAACATACAAAGGTGCGAACGGTAAGACAAACCTCATGGATATACGCACGTATCCCTCCAAACTCACCGCGCTTTTGGAAAAAATAGAATCCCGCCCGTATCCGGGACTCAACATTGATAACCTCCCGTTTTTCGCCGTCATCGCGACGCAAGCTAAAGGCACGACGCTTATCCACGACTGGGTGTACGAAAACCGCACCGTGTACTACAAAGAGCTGGATAAGCTCCGCGCCGAAACGCTCCTTGCCGACCCGCATCGCATCTATGTGACCGGCCCGACGAAGCTGAAAGCCGCCGAAGTGGTATGTCCTCCCGCGCTTAGGCCCGGCGCTATTATTCTCATCGCGATGCTCGGCGCGGAGGGCGCGTCAACACTCCGAAACATATACAGTATCAACCGCGGATATGAAGGAATTATTGACCGGCTCAATGCGCTGGGAGCGAGGATAAAGATATTGAGGTCGTTGTAGATATACGAAAATACGAATTACAGTCCTGCGAATGCAACGAAAAAATACTAATTCAGCATTCGTATTTTTTAGTAGCATTAGTACCATTCGTATATTAGTATCATTGTATGGAAATACCGAAAGACTACCTTTCCAAGCTCCAAGTGACGAGGAAGCTTCACATCACCGGCGAACGGCAGGAGCTCATTCAGAGGTTTGTGGATAAAATCAATGCGGAGCGCGCCGGCACGAAGTGGAAGCCGGTTATCTGGAAACAAATCAACGGCCTTGTCGCGCACCTTTGCGTCGGCGACTTATACTGGTTCTTCAAGGAGTGCGAGCGGGGCGATTTCTTCAGTAAAAAATTCTTTGGTATTCTCAAACGCACACGAGTTCAAACAAAGAAATGACACTATTCCAATTCTACTATACTACGTAGTATAGGAGAAAATAAAAAAGTGATTAGATACCAAATTCTAGAAAAGGGTTTTCGAAAAAGATACAATGAAAGCCATGGTTATAGAAATAGTGCAAAACGGAGCATCGATACTGCGGAAGAGAGCGGCGGAAGTGCCGCTTTGGGAAATCGGTAGCGCGAAAATTAAGAAAATCCTGAAAGATATGGCGGGAGCTCTCTTTTCGCAGAACGATGGTGTGGCTCTCGCCGCTCCGCAAATCGGAGTATCCCTCCGCATCTTTATCGTCGCCAAAGCGGCACTATCTCCCTTAAAAAAGGGAGTGGCCGAAAGCCGAGGGTCGTTACAACCCCCCAAGGCAGCCCCCTTGACGAAGGGGGATAAGCAAAAGGTGGGATTTTTGACATTCATTAATCCCGTAATTACGAAACTTTCTCGGGACAAAGAGTTGCTCGACGAGGGATGTCTCTCGGTCCGTCCTCTCTACGGGAAAATCAAGCGTTCCCGAAAGGCGAGCATTCGGGCGTATGACGAACACGGAAATCTGTTTGAGCGGGGGGCATCAGGACTGCTCGCACAAATCTTTCAGCACGAAACGGACCACTTGGATGGCGTTTTATTTATAGACAAGGCGACCAATCTTAAAGAACTACCGAGAACTAGTGACGCATCACTGAATAACCGAATCACTTAATATAAAGTCTTTATCTTGCTTGTTATTCAGTCATTCAGTTATTTGTTATACGTTATATGTCAATGCGCTTCGCATTCTTTGGTACTCCGGAATTGTCCGTGGAGATATTGGAAACGCTTAAACAGCACGGCCTCGTGCCCTCTGTTATCGTGACCAACCCGGACCGGCCACAAGGACGAAAAATGGTTCTGACTCCCCCACCCGTCAAGCTTTGGGCAGTAGCGAATAACATTCCGTTTTTCCAGCCCGAATTTTCGTCCGACCCCGACTTTCTCCATAAGTTAAAAGCTAAAAGCTATCAGCTTTTCGTCGTGGTTGCCTACGGTTCCATTCTCCCTAAAGAACTTCTTGCCATACCCGAAAAAGGATCGCTCAACATCCACTATTCCCTGCTTCCGAAATACCGCGGGGCCTCACCCATAGAGTCGCAGATTCTCGCCGATGATAAAGAAACGGGCGTCTCCATACTTCTGCTGGATGAAGAAATGGACCATGGACCAATCGTTGCTTCGCAACGATTGGAATTTCCAATTTCCAATTTTCAATTTTCAAATACCGAAACCGAAAGAGAACTAAACTGGCCTCCGAAAGCGAGTGAATTACGAAGTGCGATGAACGAACTGGCTGGAGAGATGCTGACAGAAGTAATGCCAAAATGGGTGAAAGGAGAGATGAAAGCGAAACCACAAGACCACTCCAAAGCGACCTATACCAAAAAGTTCACCAAAGCGGATGGAGAAATTAATCTGTCAAACGACCTTCACCACGACGAAGCCGAACGGCGAAGTCGGGCACACAAAGATTTCCTCAAAATTCAGGCGTTTGAGAGTTCTATAGGGACGTATTACTACGCAGACAGTATGCAGACTTCACGCGGACAGATGCAGAACAAAAAGGTTCGCGTAAAAATTGTATCAACCGAATTCAAGAATGGCGCGCTGACTATTCTCCGCGTTATCCCCGAAGGGAAAAAGGAAATGGACTATACAGAGTTTTTACGCGGTACTAAACCGTAGTGGAACAATAGTGTCTTT
>JBBUCR010000111.1:0-6050 GCA_038057695.1 Patescibacteria group bacterium
GCCGGGAATCGCACCCGGAATCTCAAGGTTATGCATACCACTATGACTTTCGTCATGAACATCTGAAAATTTTGTGGTCTGGACTATGCCTTCATCCGCCTTTGGCGGAGCTCGCCGTCTAGTCTCTACACCTTCTCCGACAGAATATCGGAGCTTGGCTCGGCGTTACCTCCATATAGGCTTCACCGAGTTTGACGAGTTATCAGCGCCTCATTACTGTGGCGCCAGCCCATTTTGAGCCTTGCGAGTTACTGTTACTCCACCCCGCGGTAAAACAGCTTACAGCTGTTAGCAGTCTACGACTATTTCACTTCTCGCTTTTAGGAAGAAGTTCCCATAGTCTACAAGAGATTTTGTGAAAAGTAAATTGATGTAGTATATTGAATCCGCGTCGGGGTAGCTCAATTGGCTAGAGCGTAGCACTCATAAGGCTAAGGTTGTGAGTTCAATCCTCACCCCCGACACAAACTACGTAACTCTTTTGATCATCTTGGCAACGGACATACCATTTCCGGCCTCTGTTCTCACTGTGGCCGTTTTTCCCCATCACCCTTGCGCTTTTTCGCCTGCGTGACGCGCTTTGCTTTTCCACTTCCGCCTCGATTTACTTCGGGCAGTAAAGAATTCCTTGAAGGGTTGCATCTTTCGTTGCGAGAAAAGGGAAAGGTCCGGGGAGGTTTTGTTATTGCAAAAAGTAAAAACAGCGGTTGGGAACTGGTGTTAAGCCATAAGGATAGTGTTGCTTTATGTCATCTTATGTATAATAATGTTGCTCATAGCCTTTTCTTGCCTAGAAAATATAAGGTGTTTAAGAAGGCCTTACATATTCTCTTTGGTCAGAAACTGGAAATGCGGTCGTAGCTTAGCTGGTTAAAGCGCCGTCCTGTCACGACGGAGATCGCCGGTTCAAATCCGGTCGACCGCGCCAACGATATTTTCTCCACAAAAGCCCTTAACCAAAGGGGATTTTTTGGTTCTAACAAAGCAGTTGATTATCTCTTTGTATATGATACACTAATTTCGAATTATTGATCTTGCGCACGTGACTGTGTGTGCGAAAACAACAAGGTCATTGAAAGGAAAAAAGTGCAGACAAACAATCCCGTCGTGAACTATACGAAGTTCGACGACAGTGAGTTCAAGAAATCAAGCAAGACCGCACGCATCACCCATCAATGTGTTCTGGTCGCTATCCGGCCGGATGTTGTGGCAGTGCGCCATACCCGCGATCCGAATAAGACGACGCTCGAATACACGCACGGTGAGTGGGACGCCTTCCTCGATGGAGTCAAGAAAGGCGAGTTTGACTTGGAGCCGTAGGACTCCTCCAGTCCCTTTAGTTGTGTGTCAACCCGTACGAAAGTGCGGGTTTTCTTTTCTAGGAGCAATGGCTTGTATGGCGTAGAAATATTTCTACACCAGTGGAATGCTAATCGCTATTTCATTTCCACGCTCAAAAGCAGTTCTAACATCGTCCACTAGTCCGCGCACGATAATCGTTGTTAGTTATAGAAAGAGAAATCAAAAAAGTAAAGATTTGTTTGTGGTTGCTTAATTTCTCTAAATGGGTCGCTTTCTTTCTGTTTATTTACATGATATTTAATATATTCAGAGGAGAATTTCTCCAAGCTAGCCTTGAGCTCTTAACTTCCCTTTTTCTTTATTTCGGACTTCCGTACCTCTTGGTGAATCTTTTTTTCAGATCAACTATAAAAAACGCAAATTCGTCTAAAGTTTCCAATGACTAGTTCAATTTTTCAAATGAAGTAAACGTATGGAAAAAGAGCAACCCTGCGCGGAATGTACCCGTTGTGGAACGCCCACCACAAATTCCTCATTGATAAATCAGAGGTGTCCTTTGTGGTTTCGGAGAAACAAAAAGAGCGAGAGATGTAAAGGCGTATGCCGAAGTCATCTTCTTCCTGCTGATTGGCGTCAATGTACTGAATGTAGCGGTAAAGGGTGCCCTATGTGTAAGGAATATGGGTGGATTTCGACCCGATAGACTTTCCTTTCAGATGAAAATCTGATACCTTTATCTATGAAAGTCACCTGCGCCTCCCTCACGGGAGTGTGCAGGTTTTTCGTTACACGTACGGCTCTTATTCGCTGTCTTGGCTGACGAGGCTGGCGAAGCTACAGCGTAACCAATTACAGCAGTCAAATGTCTTTGACCTATGTAGACACATGGTATACTGTGTACAACCTAAAGCGTCATGGAACCCCTCCCCAAAGAAAGATTTTTCCGCGTATATGCAAACTTGCCAGTTGGTTTAAGAGACCAAGTGGTCGTCGTTATGCCTGATGTTGGACCCCTTAGTTGGAATGCCGCCTATGCTGAAGTGAGCAACAGCACCAAACTTGGAGATTCAATTGTTGAAAGACTCATTGAGCATAAAATCATTTAGTCTACGACTACAGGTAATTATTATGGATGTAGAAAAGGAAATCATTGATTTGGTAGTTGCTCGTTTGCAAAACCTGCCATCTAATAAAGAGATTTCAATCGGTTCTTCAGGTGAGTTTACCAAGGACCAGCTCATTGAGCATGTTAGAAAAGCTGATGATGTAGGTAGGAAGATGATTGCCATCGAGATGGATTTCTTGAGGTCAATGAAAGAGGGGATATTCTATGAGCAGTACAGCACTAGTAACAGCGCCTAATTCGGACTCCACAACCAGATATATCTCGATTTGGGCTGAAAGAACGATAGAAGAATTGAAGTCAAAGAGACTTCAATTCATTTTGCTTTTGAAAGAAAGAACAGTAGCTTCAGTTTTGGAAAGTATGCTCAAAAAACACAGCCCATCCTTGTTGTTTGTGAATGGTCACGGCGGTCCAGACGTAGTGTGCGGTCATAACGATGAAGTTTTGGTAAAAGCCGGTAAGAACGAACTAGCTCTAAAAGGTACGGTTACCTACGCCTTATCGTGTAGCTCTGCAAAGACACTGGGTCCTGCGGCGGTTCAGGCCGGAGCACGTGCGTATATCGGCTATAACGAAGATTTCATCTTTTTCATTTCTCCAGAGAAGGTGAACAGACCACGAGAGGATAAGACGGCGGAGATGTTTCTGATGCCTGCCAGCCATGTTGTTGTTTCTCTTGAGAAAGGACATACTGCAGGAGAGGCAACTAAGGCTGCAAAGGGTTACTTTCTCCGAAGCATCCAAAAGCTTATTTCAAGTGAATCTTCTGATGAAGACAGAGAGTACATAAGATATTTGATTTGGGATATGCGTAGTCTTGTTTGCCAAGGAGACCCCGAGGCTGTCGTTGTCAGTAAGTAGCCTTCGTCTTGATTTGAAGCTCTGGAATGTAGATAGTCGCATCGTTTTTATATTCAAAAGCAAGTTCTAACATCGTCCACTAGTCCGCGCCGCGTAAAATGGATTGCAATGCAATCCATCACGTGGCTTCGCCGATAGAAGAAGTCACGAGCAAAACTGCCTTTAGTGGCAGTTTTGTTTTACGTGAGTCGCGTGATGAGCCTTGGCGAATTTTACGCGACAACTTGCCGCATTTTCCGTTTGACAAACAAAATGCAAAGTATATACTTTGTAATATGAAAACGGCGACGAGCGTAAAATTGGATAAAGCGATTAAGGAAGAGGCCAGCAAACTGGCGTCTCGTATGGGACTTAACCTAAGTTCTGTCGTCAATGCGACGCTTAAGAAGTTTGTCACCGAGCGCAGAGTAGTGTTTTCGCTTTCTCCTGAATTTAATGCAAAGACAGAGAGATCCTTCCTCAAAATAAAGAGCGACATACGAAAGAGAAAGAATCTTATCGGGCCTTTTGATAACCTCACTGACCTCAAGAAGTCCCTGCTAAACTAGGTGCATGACATGCGCGTCGCATACCACAAGAATTTCAAAAAGGCGCTGTGGAGGCAACCGAAGAAAATCCAGCAGAGATTTTTGGAGAAACTGGAGGTATTTGTCGAAGACCAATTCCACTATACATTAAACAATCATGCTTTGAGCGGGAAGTTCCTCGGAACACGCAGTTTTGACATCACAGGCGATATCAGAGTCCATTATGAGGAAGCGGACGACGGTATCGTGCTTATGAATATCGGCACTCATTTCCAACTGTACGGCTAGTTGCCGGTGAGCATCAGGTAGTATTTCATTATGATTTGGATATATGCACTCGGAGCGGTCGGTATCGTCAGTCTTGTCTCATTTGCGGGTTTGGTGACGCTTGCACTCCGTGAGTCGGCGCTGAAGCGCATTGTGTTCGTACTTGTGGGACTCGCGACGGGGGCGCTGTTTGGAGACGCGCTCATTCACCTCATTCCCGAAGCGCTGGAGAGCACTATTGGGGAGGTGGGTACCGGAGTTGCCGTGATGGTTGGTATTCTCCTCTTCTTTGCCCTGGAAAAGTTCTTGTTTTGGCATCACTGCCACGGCGAGCACGAGGAATCATGCGATACCCTCGTTTCGCACGACCACGTACCACAGCATCTCGGAACCCTTATTCTTTCCGCCGATTTCATACATAACGCCGTGGACGGTATCATTATTGGCGCGAGTTTTCTTGTAAGTACGGAAGTCGGTATTGCTACTACTGTGGCGGTAGTACTGCATGAGATTCCACAAGAGATAGCCGATTTTGGTTTACTTATTCACGCGGGGTGGAGCCGTGGCAAGGCGCTCCTGTGGAATTTCTTTTCCGCGCTGTCCGCTTTTTTGGGAGTCGTTTCCGTATTTCTTCTCGGTAGCAGGGTAGAACATCTCGTACCGCTCGCAGCCGCGTTTACCGCCGGAGCATTCATCTACATCGCCGGGTCCGACCTTGTGCCGGAATTGCATAAAACAGAAGGATTCGGAAAAACGCTTATCCAAATTCTCGCGGTCATACTGGGATTTTGCCTGATGCTACTGCTTCTCCTCTTGGAGTAACACGACATTCACACTCCATCCTTGTATACTAGTAGTATGCTACTCAGATTTATTGTTGGCATCGTTGCTGTGGGTGCGCTCGTAACGGGCGGATATGTTGTCGTGCGGGAAGACGGAGCGCGGGAACTTTCCCGAGTATTCAACGATAATCTTGCGTCGGGCGACTACCTCGCCGCGCTCGGTGTCGCGGGGAAGCTCAAAGAAAACGGACAGGGAAGTCCCGAGCTTGACGCGGCGGTTTCGGGCGCGGCGCGCCTTCTCGTCGCCGAAGATATCTACAAACAAGCCGTTAGAGCATCCGATGAAGGGCGTTTTGTGGATGTGCGGGCGCTTCTTTCCGGAAGCGAAGCGGTTACTAATACGTCATTCAAGGCATACGCGGAAGCGCATGCGCTTTTAAGTGAAGCCGAAGCGCAAGCGGCGGGAGCAGCACACAAAACCGCGGTGGTCATTTCAAATCTTGAAGAAAAGGCGAGGGCGGAACAAGGGAAACGGCAGGAACTGGAACAGAACAAGAAGAAGCTTGAGGGAACGCTTTCGGAGAAAGAAAAATCACTTTCGGCAAGCAAAGCCGAAGCGGCGGCGGCGCAGGAGCGCGCACTCCAGTCGCAAAAAGAGGCGGAGGTAAAACAGGCGGCGCTCATCGCGGAACAGGCGCGCGCCAAGGAGCTTATGTTGCAAGTTGAAAAAGAAAGCAAACAAAAATTCTTTACCGAACTCCGCACCTACCGCGATATGGCGCAAAAGGGAAGAGAACAGCTTGATAACGCGGCCATGGAAATAAACGCGAAACGGGATGTGACCGCGCTTATCTATGTGAGCCAAGGCAAAATATTGTTTGAGGAAGCGAAGCCAAAGACGGTAGAACTCCGGAATTCACGAACCCCAGCCGCCTATCAGGGGCAGGTGGATGATTTGCTTCGCTCACTTGAACAATTCACGGAAGCGGCGAAACAGCTCCGCAACGCGGTCGCGTACATGGATGACCAAAGCAGTACCGAATTTACGAACGGTCTGAACAAAGGAAAAACCGCGCTTGCAAATGCCGTCTCGTATCTTTCAAACGTTACCTCACTTATCGCCTCGAATCCGTAACGAGTTTTGGCTTTTAGCAAAGATGCCACGGCCGTGGCATCTTTGCTAAA
>JBBUCR010000112.1:0-2247 GCA_038057695.1 Patescibacteria group bacterium
CCACGTCCCTAGTCCGAACTCCGGAAGCGCGAAGCCGTTTTTCAGTTTTTTGACCGGTATGTTCATCCCGTTATTGTAGCACTTCCTCGCGGCCGGGACGCAACCATTGACTTATCCCGAAAGTATAAGGGTTTACTGAATATGATGAATACTAAACCAGCTCTTCCAACCACGCCGATTTCTACGGCGCCAACCCTAACCCCAGCACCCCTTCCGGAGCAAGGCGGGAGAGGAAAAACCCGCGCCAAACTTGAACCGCAGGGATGTTTCCCCGCACAGGCCCCAGGAAACGGCGGGCACCCCGGTCTCGTCCGGCGGCACCTTCCCGCTTTTCCTCCCACTCAGCCGGGCGGCGAGGCGGCGGGGAATCAGCGACCTAAACTTCCCCGCCGGCAAAATTGGTAGCTGTTCGGGGAAACGGTAACCTGCCGAATCGTTCGGCACCACGAGCGCGCAACGGACAGTCACGTTGCGCACTTTTTTCATGCGCACAACATTCCAATATTCTGCAGAATATCAGAATGATTTGATGAAGATTAAAAACCGTCTTCCGTAAGGGGAAAGAGAATGCGTGACGGCCCGTCCTTTATACTTTTTGTTCACCAGTCCGGCATAGACCAACTTGCGGGTATGCTCCGACATGGTTTTGAAATTTGCATTCAGTCTTTGAGTGATACCATCAAGCGTGATTCCCTCATTTTTCTCAATGAGCCGTAAAATGGCGATGCGGTGGTGGTTTGCTACCCCTTTAAAGTGGCGTTCAAGCTGTTTTTCGTTTTTAGATGACATACTTTTAGTACATAAAAATCGATTTTACTTCTTTTTGTTATTCCTACATTCTGCAGAATGTCAGAATAATAATTATGTGGTGTAGTTCTTTATTACGATTATGGACCAAAGAGATTCGCGGGAGTGGTGTTGGGTGAGCTTGGAGTGCAGCCGGTGCAGGTGAGCGCGTTTTGGCCGTATCCGATTCCGTCGCGGGTGTTGCCGCTAAAGACAATCGCGGAAAGCGTGGACGTGCTGGTGAGCGAGAAAATACCGGAAGCGGTACCACTATTTTTCTGCGTGTGATTTTGAAAGAGCACGTTGGAAACAGAAAACGAGGAAACTCTATCTAAGTTCAGTCCGCTTTGGTAGTTGGTATCGAATAGCGCATTCGCAATACTTCCGGAGCTGGTAGCCGTACTGCCGGTGATTTTCATCGCTCCTTTGTAAACACTGTCCGCGGGAGGAAATTGCATTGCACCGGCGCCGGCATATTTCATCGTGAAGCCCGAGAGATTCACCCGTCCGCCCGCGTCCACCGTAATGCCGTACCACTGTCCTGCCGACGGCGAACCGTTGCCAGTGGTTCCGCCAACCGAATTGTCGTGCATTGACGTAAAGACGAGGTCACTTACCGTCGTACCGGAAGAATGAAGCGTTGCACCGCTTGGAACTGAAATGCGACCGTACAGATTTTGACCACTATCCCATCCTTTCACCACGACACCGGTCGCGAACGAAAGTGTCGAATTCGAAGCGAGTGTAGCCGTACCCTTTATAAGGTACGGGAGGCTGTTTTGCGCGAGTGTGGTGGTCGCCCCCGCCGAGGTGAAGGTGCCGGCGGAGATGAGAATTGCGTTATACCCGTTCCCCGACCCCGAGTTTCCGCTAAAACTGCCCACAACTCCCGTATTCAGAACCGCTTCCTGACTGTTTGAGGTAAATGTGTTTGACGTGAGCGTCGGTGTCGCGCCTAAAACCGTCATACCTCGATAATTTCCCGAGAAAATACTGTTTGAAATAGTCGGCGAACCGCTGTTGATGTAGAGGCCGGCGGCGGAAAAATACTCGTTGGAGGTGGTGCTATTGCGAAACGTGGAATCACTGACAGTGCTGTTTGAATAGTAGAGTCCGAGACCGTTCAGCGAAGAATACTCGGAGGTAACGTGCGAGAGCAGGGCGGTAGCCGTGTCAATGCTTAAAGCTCCATTGGGACCATCCCCGTCAATGCTCCAGCTACCGCCATACCGGACAAGCGTATGCGCGAGCGAAGAACCGACGCTTGTCGGTCTAATAAAGAGACCGGTCCAGTGCCCGAAGAAAGGCGAAGTCGCCGAGCCGTCGCCGTTCATATCTCCGCCGTACGTGTCGTCGTAAAATGAGGTGAACACGACAGGACTCGCGCTTGTGCCGTTCGCGATAATAGTTCCCTTGATTCTGATACTCGGCGAACTGTTTGAGACGATTTTGACCACGGCG
>JBBUCR010000113.1:0-1014 GCA_038057695.1 Patescibacteria group bacterium
TGGCTTCAGGCCAATGGAGTCTTCAATTCTCGGATTAACGGCGGCGCGTCTGTATCCGCTATCTATATAATCATCTCTATAGTGTATTGTCAAGCATGTTGCTTATTATTTTTTCCTGTATGATTATCGTTATGAAACAAAGTGAATTTTTTACTAAAACCCGCAAAGAAGCGCCATCGGACGAAGTTGCGAAGAACGCGCAACTGCTGATTCGCGCCGGATACATTCACAAGGAAATGGCGGGGGTGTATTCGTATCTGCCGCTCGGGCTTCTTGCACTGAATAAATCTCTGACATTATCCGCGAAGAAATGAACGCGAATGGAGGACTGGCGGGTTTAGTGTGTCTCCAGCGCTAAGGTGAGTATGTGGTCTACAAATTCTGGTAGTCCCGCTCCAACGGCCTCCAGCGAACGGAGGTTGGGCGAAACTTCCTGATGGAGTTCCGGAAGCGAATCAGCCTCAATAAAGAAAATCCCGCGTTTCGGATGCACGATAAACTCGGAACGCGAATAGTGGCGGAGTCCGAGCAGGCGGTGGACTTCCACGGCGAGCCTTTGGAGTTCGTCTTTTTCCTCCGCGCTGAAAGTTCCCGGACAGTGGTGATTTCCGCCCTCGCCATATCGCGTCTCAAAACTCAAAAAACGATGCCCTTCGGGAAGCACGACTTCAACGGGTAGAAGCGAATAATGCGGTTCTCCGCGAAACTGCTCTATCACTCCGCATACAGCCTCCCTACCCGCGATGTATTCCTCCACAAGAACTCGGTCCGAAATGGCGAACGCCGCCGTCAGCGCGGCGGCAATTTCATCGGGAGTCTCCGCGACTGAAATGCCGATTGACGAGCCCTTTGAAACAGGCTTAATAATGCACGGCCGGGGAAAGGTACGGTAAAGCTCCCCCGCCAGTACTTCGGGAACGGGAACATCCTCGTGTCGGAATACAAGCGCGTAAGGCGTCTTTATGCCTTCTTTCTCCATCAGTTGCTTCGCCAAAAATTTATTAAAAGAAAAAA
>JBBUCR010000114.1:0-1374 GCA_038057695.1 Patescibacteria group bacterium
CCTTTCTTCTGATACGCCTCAATGGACTTCTCGCCGACAATCCGCTTCCAGTTCGGGTCAAGGTTGTAGTGCTTCTCCACGTGCGCCTTGGTGGGAACCGTGAGCTTTAATCCCACGAGCTTCAGCCCCAAACGCTCATAACGCTGAATAATCTCTCCGACGAGCGTGCGCTGTACTCCGTCCGGCTTGATAATGACGAGTGTGCGTTCTGTTTTTGGGTGATTGGCCATACTTTTTTACTTACTCTTGCCCCAAACCTTAATGTCAAGGTCGGTGCAGATTTTCTTCGCTAAAAAATGATTAATCTCCGCGTGTCGCGGTACTGTTGACGTCTTTTGATTACTGCGATTCCAATACAATGAATGGCGTTTCCCTTCACGAAGTAAAACACAATCACAGGCTTCAAGATGAGAAATTAAGTCGCGCCGCTTCATAGGGTCACGCCGGCACTCTAATCGTAAACAGTTCGCGAAAAACACCGCGTCTATTTTGCTTGTCGCTAATTTCTCGGTTAGCGGCAAGAACTAAAAGTAACGCTTCTTTTAAATTCTCCAGCGCCTCTTTTTTTGTTCGGCCTTGCGTGTTAACACCGGGTATTTCTTCAACCCAAGCGCTAAACCATTTTCCGGTTTTTTTATACACCGCAGTAAACGCGTGATTAGCCATAGTAGTGCTATCCTAGCAAATGGGCGCTAAAAAGCCAACGTTACAGTCCGAATAGTGCTTTCAATCTCTTGTCTACTTCGCGCATGACTGATGATTCCGCAGCCCCTAGTTCTCCAATGACAGTTTTCTTCTGTAGCGTAGCGATGTTATCAATCTTAATCGTTGAAGGAAGAAGTAGTCCGTTCTGTTTTGATATGGAAACAGGAACGCTCCACGCATAGACTTTCTTCTGCGGTGCCGAAGTGATAAGTGCAGCAATGCAGTTCTCTCCCTTCGCGGATACATGAAGTATAAGCGCTGGACGCATTTTCTGTCCGGATAGATCAGTGAACGGGAAGGGAATAAGAACAAGAGTTCCCTTACGCATATCGCTTTTTCAAATCGGAAATAGAGTAGATATCGGGTTCGTCTTTAAGCCAGTCAAAGCTTTTTGAATAGGCGTTGATGTTTGTGATGTCATTCACGGCTCGGTTGTACGTCTCGGGGAATTTGAGCACGACGACATCGATGGAATCGCGGCGCCCAATGCCAAAGACCTCCCCGTGATACTTCACGCGGTCAATAATCGCTTTTATCTGCTTGCGCGCGTTTGTAGTCGTAACAATCTTCATTTGTACATAGTGTACACTTTAGGTAGAAACGTTGCAACCTATAGTCTTCTCCGATGCAAAATAGCAGTGAAGCTCTGCCGTCATTCCAACGGAAAAA
>JBBUCR010000115.1:0-1794 GCA_038057695.1 Patescibacteria group bacterium
GCGGGGATAACGCACATTGATACCGCCGAATCGTACGGAAACGGACACGCGGAAGAGCTCGTGGGTGAAGCGATACAGGGGCTGAACCGCGAGAAACTTTTTATTACGTCTAAAGTCTCCGGCTGGAACCAAGAGCACGAAAAGGTGCTCCAATCGTGCAAGGAGAGTCTGAGGCACCTACGGACGAATTATTTGGACCTGTATCTTTTGCATGAGTTCCCTCCGGATTATCCTTTGGAACACGCGGTGCGGGCGCTGGATAAACTCGTGAACGACGGGCTTGTCAAGCACATTGGCGTGTCCAACTTCGGCGTTGCGCATTTGAAAGAAGCGCAAAGCTATGCCAAACACGCAATCGTCTGCAATCAAGTTCACTACAACTTGCAGGTTCGGGAAATAGAACAAAAGGGACTTTTGGACTATTGTCCAAAGAATGACGTGCTTCTCGTCGCGTACCGCCCTATTGGCAAAGGGAAACTGCTTGAAGGCGTGCCGAAGATTATGGAGGAAATGTGCGTGAAATATCAGAAAACTCCCGCGCAAATCGCGATTAACTGGCTCATTTCGCAAAAAGGCGTCGTAACCCTCGCAAAGACAAGCGACCCCGCGCACCTCAAAGAAAATCTTGGGGCCATCGGCTGGTATCTCACCGAAGGGGATGTGGAATTACTCCGAAAAAACTATCCAGACCAAGTGGGTATTTCGGATGTCACGCCGCTTGGGTAAACGAGTTGAAGAATGAATTATGAAAGATGAAGTATGAAGACGGAGACACGAATTATTGGCGGACATGTTTCCATCGCGGGAGGATTTAAAGAAGCGCCCGCGCGGGCGGCGGCGATTGGCGGGAACGCACTCCAAATGTTTTCGGGTTCTCCACGCGGATGGAATTTGCCGAAGATAGCCCCCGCGGAGGCGGAGGCTTACAGGGAAGCGGCAAAGAAATGCGGCATTGAAGCGGCGTATTTCCACACGTCGTACCTTGTGAATCTTGCGGATGACGGGTTTATCGGCGACCGCAGTGTGGATACACTCATCGCGGAACTCAAAGTTGCCGAAAAGCTCGGGGTGCGGGGGAGCATCATTCATTTGGGGTCGTTTAAGGAGGGAAGACCGAAAATCCCCCTTAACAAAGGGGGCTACCATGGGGGGTTGTTTGAGGCCGTGCCAGACACCCCTCCTGCCGCAGACGGCACAGTCTACGACTATTCCAGTGCTCCCCTTATTAGGGGAGATACAGTTTCTTCGTATGTTAAGCATGAGCGATACGACCTGCTCATTTCAAACATCAAAGCAGTGTTGGAAAAGTCTCCCCAAAACACACTGTTCATTATTGAAGATATGGGGATGCGGAAAATCGGGCGGAGTTTGGATGAAATCGCGCAGATTGTGAAAGATGTAGACGATTCGCGCGTTAAAGTGTGTCTGGATACCTGTCATCTGCACGTCGCGGGGTACGATGTAAGCACCAAAGAAAAACTGGACGCTTTTCTGAAAGAGTTTGACGTAAACATCGGTTTGGAACGGCTTGAATGTTTCCACATAAACGACAGCCGAGACGAATTCGGCAGTCTTCGGGACCGGCACGAGAATATCGGAGAGGGAAAAGTCGCGAAAGACGTGTTCAAGCTCGTGCTGAATCACCCGAAACTAAAGCATCTCCCGCTCCTGCTTGAAGTCCCCGGCTTTGACGACACCGGTCCGGACAAGAAGAATGTGGAGATTTTGAAAAGCCTCGTTCAATTCTGACCTCCTTTTGAGAATCTGTGGTATACTGCTGGCATGAGTGTGGCA
>JBBUCR010000115.1:1804-11892 GCA_038057695.1 Patescibacteria group bacterium
GTGTGGCAGAAATACAAAAGAAAATAGTCCCGATTTTGAAGCGTCGCGCCATTCGCCGAGCCGGTCTCTTTGGCTCGGCTGCACGCGGCGAGAGGACGGCACGCGATGTTGATGTACTCGTCGAGATGCCGCGGCCATACGGTCTGTTCGCTTTTCTTGCTCTGAAGCACGAACTTGAGGCTTGCTTGGATACGAAAGTAGACCTCATTGAATACTCCCATATAAAACCCGCGCTTCGCGAGCGAATCCTTTCCGGCGAAGTCAAGATACTATGACTGCTCCACGCGACTACAAGGTATATCTTGCGGATATTTTAGATGCAATCGCGAGTATCGAGCGATACGTAACCAGCATGACTCCAGAACAATTTACGGCGGATACAAAGACGCAAGACGCCGTCATCCGCAATTTGGAAGTCATCGGAGAAGCGGCGAAACGAATTCCTGAAAGTGTTCAAAGCGTTTATCCTGGACTCGCGTGGCATCCCGCGGCTGCCATGCGGGATTTTCTCATACACGAATATCCGGAAGTGGATGCCGAAGCGGTGTGGAATACCGTTGTACACGATTTGCCCCCATTCAAGAAGGGTATCATTGAAATTTTGGAAAAGAGTGAAAGTCATTCTTGACATCCCCGGCTTTGAGGACAATGGCCCCGACAAAAAGAATGTGGAGATGTTAAAGACATTGGTCGGCTAATTACTCGTGATACACTATTCGGTATGAAATCTCCGGAACCATCTCCAACAGCGCAGCCACAAGGGCCGGTGCAGCAACCGGATGACGCTCTGTCGCCTGACGATGCCGAACAAATCGCAAAGTATGTCTTCAAGAGCGGCAGACCACTTCGTGTCGGGCAGACCACGCAGGAACGTGCGGAGGAAGGGGAGAAGCTCTGGGCGGCAAAGCAGAATCGAGAACGGCGGGCAAGACAGCCAGAAACCACGGAAGATAGTCCTAACATAGAAGAAGTAAGAAAGGAGCAAAGTTGGAAAGCCGTTTCTTCAGAAATGCAGTCGTCGGCAGAAGGTGCTGCTACTGAAAAACAAAAAGCAGTACGAGCTACTACGGACAGGTCGCAGGAAAATACGGTCAGACGCTCTCTTGGAATGCAATCCACAGGAGAGCAAACCGAGTCACTGCCACCTGAACTTCCTGAGACATCAGCGGAAGGAGGAAAATACCTCAATGTCCCTGAAGCCGCGAAACAGCTTGGAGAGTGGGTTGATAAAGAACTGATTGGCTACTTCTCGAAGCCCAACACTCCGGAACCGAAAAAGCTCGGGTATATTCCGCTTGACTCAAAAGAGCAACAACTGCTCAAAACTATAAGGACTGAATTCCTCAAAGTCGTCGCGCAAGCAAAGGGAGGAGAATTCAGCGTACGCACATTTGTCTTCCATAAGATGTCTCCGAAGGTGTTTGAAGACTACGAAACGCTGACATTCAAGGCAAAGTCCCGGACGCTTCACGGCGAAATGTGGCAGTCACTCGGTGAAGCAGAGAAAAGAGCCTTTCCTGTGCGCCAAAAGCAGGCCGCCGAAATATTTCGCCGGATGCAAAACGGGCAAGAGTTTCTTGATTTCGGCCTGACCGATGCAGAAGAAGAACTCATTGGCAAAGCTCGCGTCTTTGCCAAAACAGGCGAGAACAAACTACAACAAAAAGACCAAGCCGTCTACGAAAATCTCATACAGAAAGTCGCTTATCTGCTTACCCGCAATCCGGATTCAGGAGAATTCTTTACACAGCATGACCAACTTGTCTACGAGAACTTCGTACAGAAAGGGGCATATACTCTCACCAAAACCCCGAAGCTAAAAGACACGTCACTGGTTCCGGAAAGATTTGAGGAAAAACCAGCGACACCTCGCGCGACACTGAAGCCCGCACCCGAACGTATTTCAAAAGAGGAGGAGGGTACGCGGTGGCAGGAAGTCGTCCGCGTTTCAGAACAGGAAGCCCTAGGAGACCTCAACGGGTCGTATGAGAGTTTTGTTGCCCATCTACAGGCGCGTGGTCTCATAGAGGTACGAGGGGAAGCTATCGAGTGGAAAGGCGGGAATAAACGAGTGGTTTTTGTAGGCGATATTCTTGGAGACAGAAATACAACGGGTCTCAAGGTCATGGAATCGCTCGCACGGTTAAATGCCGAAGCTCAAAAACAGGGAGGCTCTGTCGAATCGCTGGCAGGCAATCACGATAATATGTTCACGGCCGTGCTCGGGGGTTTTGACACGGAAGGAGGCGCAAAACCGGAGACGGATTACCGGATTTTTATGTACCGAGGGACATTGGAAGGCGCTTTCTACACGAACGATGACTTTAAAAAGTACGTCATTTCTCGATTTAATGAATTCTATAATGGCGAGAAACTCAATCTGGAGGGAAGCATTCGCAAACGTGTTAAGAATTTAGAAGACCAAAAACGAAAAGGGGCGGATGCCACTACCGTAAAAAGTTTCGGAGATTATCTAGCTGAAGCGCAGAAATCTCTCGCGAAGCTTGAAGACATACAGACGAATGTGACTCCGGATGACGAAGGTCGATTTATGGCCATGTTAACCTACTTACCTCAAGCCGATGCAGTAGCAATTGGCCAGGCGCTTGTAAAGAACAGAGAAGCTGTGCTTGCAAACATGAAAGCGCCTCCGCAAGGGCGGGCACGGTTGGAAGCAGTATGCTCGCAGAAACTAGCAACGTTCCTTGATGATACCCTATACACCCATACGAATATGACCGGTAAGATGGTTCAAGACCTTCTAAAGGGAAAAACCATCGAGGAAGGGATTGAGGCGGTGAATAACCTGTATCAGAAAGGATTGCGCCATTATCTTCTCGGAGAAGGTCAGCTGTCTGCGGAGGAGCGCAAACAGTTTGATGAATTGCGAAACCGATTTATCTCGACTACAGACGAAAGCCGAATAAACTTCACTGAAGATTCAAATCTGTCCCCGGCAGATAAACAGCGCATGGAAGATGAACTCAAAAAGAAAGGAGTGAATTTGGTCGTTCACGGACATAATGACGAAGGTGGTCGCGTGTTAGGAACTGCCGATCTTCCCATTGTGTCCATTGACAGGTCGGTTTACAAAGGAGACGAAGGAAAGGGCGATGCGCCTATTGCGACACTCACAATTGACCGGAAGGGCAACGTAAAGAGCGCAGAAGCGAAGCAGACAGTGCGTGAACGGGCACCTGGCGATCGAACAGCAAGCACACCTGAACAAACGGCAAAGAAGCCACAACCTGAAAAAGAGAGTAAGAATGAAAATCAGGAGCGCTCGGAGAACGATCTGGAATTAGTAACTGCCTCTCCGCTCGAAACGATTCAGAAATACGATTTGGCGCAACTTCTTTTGGATGAGAGAAGAAAAGCGGCGCATCTGGGAAATGCCGCTGTTATTGAATCAGACGAGCATCGGATACAGCTTGAGCGAGAGTTTGGAGAGGAGTACAAAACAACTTCGGAACTTCTGACTAAACTCGGTTTGGCTTTTCAAGGAGAACCGCCGCATAAGGATAACGGAATATATCGTTTTTCTTTTCTTGTCGCAAAAACTCCCGAAAACCTAACAAAAGTCGCGGAAGCTGAACAAGAAAACAACGATAAGGAGTTCGGTGCGCTTATGGGGTATCCGAAGACTGCCGTGGATGCGTACCAAACAGATCAGGCTTTTGATTTGAAGGACAAGTTGCCGAAGGAGGAGTTGGAAAAGCTAGAGGAGGAAGGCATATTGGCATTTCTTGAGTTCATGCCATCAAGGGGACATTGGAAGGAGGAGTTGGACTCGGTGCGAGAAACACAGCGGCTGGTAAAGGAAAAAGCGCCGGGACTCTATGACGAAATCATGGAGGAGAGAAAGAAAGAAACGCAGGAGTCCCGCGAGTACGATATTCCGAAAGACCCGCAGATGCTTGTTGAATATGCAAAAGCAAACTTCGGGAAGTTTGCGGAAGCCAACTCCGCGTCATTCAAGGAGCTGTGGACGGATGCCGACCTCGACCACTTCAAACAATATATGGAGGTATCTCTTCGTGTGATGGCGAAAGAGTCTGACGAGGAAGGACGAAAGGACAACATTAAGTCTGTCTGTCGCACCACGGAGGATAAAATTATTCTGCAGAGGCTTATGGCCGCGGGAGGCGGTTCGGCCGGTTCGCTTGAGGAGTTTGATAAACAACCGTTCGCGAAAGTCGTCCGCGAGGCGCTTGGAATAAATGTTGAAGAAGCCGTGGGAGACTATTACAAGCATTTTAATCGTACATAGGTATGGGGAACAGGAGCGATGAAGCGAAAAGGGCGTTACAGCATGATGAAGAACGGCTCCGCGAGCTTACACGCGAGGCCGAACAGTTGAAGCATCAGCTTGAGGCGAAAGAAAGAGAGGTTAAGGACCGTGAAAGCGCCGTTTCAAGCGGTAAGCGAAAAGTTGAGGAGGCAGAACGTGAAGAGCAAACGGTGGAACGGCATAAGCATGAGGAAGAAAGCCGGAAAAAAGAAGCGGCAAAACCCAAGGAAGGTCTTGGTAAAGTCTTTGACCGCCTGTAATAGTAGGTGATGTCACTCCCTGAAAAAGAGAATGACAGAAAAATATGAACCTAGACCAATTTATTGTCGTGTATATGAATCAGAGCGGCACACTCGCTCCGTGGATAGACAAGACAGTTATCTTTTTCGCGCAGTATTTCCCGTATCTTGTCGTCGCTGGTTTTTTATACTTCGCGTTCCGGAACCGCAGGAATTTCTACAGATGGTGTATTTTAGCCGCCGAAGGAATCGGGGCAGCACTTATCGCGCGGGGTTTTGTGGAGGTGATTCGTTTTTTCTTTCATCGGCCGAGGCCGTTTGCCGCCGACCCCGCGATTATCGCGCTTCTTAACGAGACAAGTTACTCCTTTCCCTCCGGACACGCGGCGTTCTTCTTCGCGCTGTCCACCGTTGTCTCTCTATATAACAAACGCTGGGGCGTATGGTTCTTTGTTGCGAGTACGATTATCGGTCTCGCGCGGATTATGGCGGGCGCGCATTACCTTACGGATATTATCGGCGGGGCGGTGCTCGGTATCGTGGTGGGGTTTGCGGTGAATAGGTGCTTCAAACATTTTCAGTCGAAAGCCATACCTAATTGACAAAAAACAACCCCCACCTCGCAGACTCGGCACCCCCTTTATTAAGGGGGACAGCCACCCCTCGGGTCCCCTCCTTAGAAAAGGAGTGGAGGAAGGAACCGCACCAACTTTGAAAAAAGTTGGTGTGGGGGTATACTCATTTCTATGAAAAAAGGACTCATACTTGGGTTACTTCTCTTCGCGGTTCCGTTCATAAGCTTAGGACTCGGAGAATACAACCCCAAAAGCGCGGGGGCGGGGAATCCGGAACTGCATATCAAACAGGACGGTTCCATCACCATCAAAAGCGCCCGGATTGAACAAATTGCGGGAACGACTTTTTATATTTCTGTTCAATGGGGGCCGCTTCCTATGAGCTTTACGATGAAAACCGACGATGGGACGTCCGTTGTTAAACGGTATGGTGGGAAGGGAGCTGTTACACAAATGAAGCAAGGCGATTATATAGACGTGGACGGACAATTTTTCATCGGGTCGGATTTCTTCGGCGTAACTGCCGTGACGGTCAAGAACTGGTTGCTTCAGGAGGAATCGGGTACGTTTGCCGGGGTTATTACTGAAGTGAACACGAATCAAACATTCACGCTCCGCACACTAGACCGTCAGCTTATCACCGTTAAGTTGGGAGCAAGCCCCACCATCAAGAAAGGAGGTATAGATATACCGTTTGAACGGTTGCGCAAAGGCGATGCCGTACCGCTTGTTTCGGGTGTCTATGACTATTCGCGCAATACACTCACCGCCGATACCGTTTCCATCTATCAAACAAAAACCGATTTTCTTCCGCGCAATTTTGAGGGAACGCTTAAGCAAATAGTTTCGGGGACTATTCCCGCGACGCTTATCGTTACCGTTTCGGGTACCGACTATACGGTCAAAATTTCGGACAAAGCGGTTATTTTGAAGAAAAACAGAAGCCCAGCGCAACTCGCGCGTTTCGTCGCGGGAGACGCTGTGCGTTTCTACGGCGCGGTACGAGAAGAGGAGAAAACGCTTTCCGACTCGCTTATCGTGGATGCGGAGGTGGTTCGCAACGTAAGTCTCTAATCCGGTCTTTTGGCGCCACCTCTTGTATAGTTACTGTGAATTACGAAACTCCCGATTCCGTCACTCTGAGGGCGGAGCCCGAAGCAATCCAGGTTGCACGGCCTTGTTTCTGGATTGCTTCGCGGAGCCTGTGCAGAGCGACAGCGAAGTGCTCGCAATGACAGAACAGACGCAGAGCGCGAGTTTCGTAATTCACAGATAGTTACCTTAAATAAGGAGTAGCGGCCCCATTCAGGGGATTCTGGGCGTCGTTCGTGCCAGCGACTTTTAGTCGGAGCCGACTAAGTGCATAAGTCGCTGGCCTTTCTTGCATATTCCTTTTACTCTCTTGCCCCCTGCTTTAAATGTATGGTCTAACCGTTTTCCCCACGCGTTTTCTTCTTGCAAAATGTTTTTATGAGTTACAATGATACCACTATATGAATGAGTACCAATGCAACGAAAAAATACTAATGCAACACCTGTAACATTCGTATTTTTTCGTAGCATTCGCATCAAAATTAGTTGTTTCGTATCATGCCTGACATCTACATCAAAAAACGAGACGGGACGCGCGAGCCGTTTAACGCCGACAGGATTAATCGGTCCATTGAGCGCGCCTGCCACGGACTCTCCGCCCCTATCTCAATGGTTACGCAAATCGCGACCGAAACCAAACTCACCCTTTATGACGGCATCACGACCGAAGAAATGGACCAAGCGACCGTGAGCGCGGCGGTTCAGAATATTAAAGAAGACATTGAGTACGACCGCGTCGCGACGCGCCTTCTCCTGAAGACGGTCTACCGCAGGGTAGTGGGCGAGTTTGAGAATGAAGAGGAAACGCTGGAGAAAATGCACCGCGATGGCTTCATCCGTTTCGTGACGGAAGGCGTCGCGGAGGGACTTTTGGACGCGCGGATGAAGGAAAAGTACGACCTTCCGCGTCTTGCCGACTGCCTTGATTTGGAACGGGATGAACTCTTTGAGTACGCAGGTCTTTCCTCGCTTCTCAACCGGTACGCGGTGAAGGATAAGGAACAACGGCCGCGGGAAACTCCGCAGTATTTTTTCATGCGCATCGCGATGGGACTCGCCTACAACGAAAAGGACCCCAGCGCGTGGGCAAAAAAGTTCTACGACAAAATGTCGCGTCTTGAATACGTTGCGGGAGGTTCCACCAATATCCACGCCGGCACGCCCCGTCCCGCGCTCTCCAACTGTTTCCTTTTGGAAATTCACGACGATATTGAACATATCGCCAAATCTGTCGCCGACGTGATTAAACTTTCCAAAGCGTCGGGGGGTATCGGGGCGAGCATCACGAAACTCCGCGCCGCCGGTTCGCCGCTTTCCTCAAACAACACAACCTCAAGCGGTCCGACGCCGTTCGCAAAAATTATTGACACCGCCATCCGCGCTGTTCAGCGAGGAGGGAAGAAAAAAGGCGCGCTCTGCTTCTATATGGAGAATTGGCACTACGATTTTTCCGAATTTCTTGACTGGAAGCACAACGCGGGCGACGACTACCTGCGTATGCGCACGGCGAATACCGCCGTATTCCTCTCGGACGAATTTATGCGCCGTGTCGCGTCAAATTCGGACTGGTATATGTTTGACCCCAAGGAGACGCCAGACCTTAATGAACTCTATGGCGACCGTTTCGTGAAGCGGTACAACGAATATGTCGCTCTGGCTGAAGCGGGGAAGCTCCGCGTCTTCAGAAAAGTGCCCGCGCGGGAGCAATTCCGCCAGATTCTCGTCTCGCTCCAAACCACCTCGCACCCGTGGCTTACGTGGAAAGACGCGATTAACCTCCGCGCTCTCAACAACAACACCGGCACGATTCATATGTCCAATCTCTGCACCGAGATTTGCCTTCCACAGGACAAAGACCACATCGCGGTCTGCAATCTCGCTTCCATCAATCTCGCCACGCACGTCCACAACAAGGAAATCAACTGGAGCCGGCTTGAATCCTCCGTCCGTTTCGCCGTCCGCCAGCTGGACGACCTTATTGATATCAATACGCTCCCCGTGAAGGAGGCGGAAGCGGGGGACAAAGAAAACCGCGCCATCGGCCTCGGCGTTATGGGCTTCACAGACACGCTTGAGAAACTCGGCATCGCCTACGATAGCGATTTTGCCGCAGATTTCGCCGACCGTATTTTTGAGTTCGTGAGTTATATGGCGATTGACGAGAGCGCGAACCTTGCCTCGGAGCGCGGCTCGTACAGCCACTTCCAAGGGTCGGGCTGGTCGCGAGGAAAAGTGCCGATTGATACTCTCGCAAGGCTTGAGCGCGACCGCGGACTGCCGCTGAGCGTTTGTAAGGAGAGCCGTCACCGCGGACTCAATTGGGACGTGCTTCGCGAAAAGGTGGCAAAGGGCATGCGCAACGCGACGCTGATGGCCGTCGCGCCGAACGCGAATATCGGACTCGTCGCCAGCACGACGCCAGGGATTGACCCGCGCTTCGCGCAAGTGTTTTCGCGCAATAAGATTTCAGGCAAGTACTTGGATATTAATCATAACCTCGTCCTGGACCTTAAGAATATGGGGCTATGGGAAAGAGTGCGCGATGAAATCATTGAAGCGCAAGGAGACATTGAGCACATCTCCCATATCCCCGAACACATCAAGAAGATTTACAAAACATCCTTCACGACTTCGCCCTTCGCGTTCATTGAAGTCGCGGCGCGCGCGCAGAAATGGGTGGACCAGGCGCTTTCCCGCAATATGTATCTGGAGACGCGCGATATTGAAGAGACAATGAAAATTTACCAGACGGCGTGGGAGAAAGGCGTGAAAACCACCTACTACCTCCATATGAAGCCGCGACATACGGCGGAGCAATCCACGGTGCGCGTCAACAAAGCGGAGAAGATGGGCAAGACGGGATTTGCGGCGGCATTTATTCGGAAACCCGAAGCCGCGCCCGCTTCGTTTGGAGGCATCACCAAGCTTCAACCGCCTCTTCCTGTCCTGAACAGAGTTGAAGGACTCACACCGACTCCTCCCGCTCCCGAATCCGCTCCGATGCAGGCAAAAATGCCGTCACCGATACGGGTGGAAGTACGGGAAGCGGTCGCGGTGGTTGCTTCGGCTATGACGGTTTCAGAAGACGGAAGTGCGGAGTCTCAAAGTAAGGCTGAAGCCCCACGGTCCGCGCTCACGGTTGAGCAGGTACTTGCGAGAGCGAATGAAAAGGAGAAGACAACGTCAGCGCGAGAAATGCCACAGACAGTAGGCACTATCGGCAGTGAGGCGGCCGGACCCGAAGACCCGCAGGACCAGTTTATTTGCGACAGTTGTCAATAATAAAAGATACCAATATACCAATGGGTACGAATGATACCAATAGTACCAATCAGAAAGTCCCCATTAGTACTATTCGTTTCATTAGTAAGAATTCGTAAATTAGTATCATATATATGTTAATAGGCAAAGCATCTCCCGAAGATATGAATTTGCACCCCATACGCTACCAGTGGGCGTATGATTTGTACCAGCAGGCGGTACGGAACACGTGGTTCCCGCACGAAATCGCGCTGAAAGAAGATTTGGACGACTGGGCGAAGATGACCGAAGACGAGCGTCACGCGGTGAAATTCCTCATGGCATTCTTTAACCCGGCAGAGCTTATCGTCAACCGCTCTATCGCGCTCGGCTGGTATCCGTACCTCAAGGCGCCCGAGTGCCATCTCTACCTCGCGAAACAAATGTGGGAGGAAGCGAACCACTGCGTCGCGTTTGAGTACGTGCTTCAGACATTCCCGCTTGACCGCGAAAAGGTATTCGGTATCCATCTTGAGTTGCCTTCAATGAAGGCGAAGGAGGCCTATATCATCAAGTACCTCAGGCGAATGACTGAAATGGTTCTCCAGATTGAAACCGCCGAAGGGAAGAAAGATTTCATCCGGAATCTCG